>NZ_JAMYPO010000010.1:0-200320 GCF_040320365.1 Mesorhizobium sp. M0701 | reverse complement strand
GCCATCGCCCATGTCGCGCAGGGCTCGGGCCGCAAAAAGAAAAGTCGCCGGGCGGATCTGCTGCACTGGTCTAGCCTGCCCTCATGACCTGCGTTGGCGTCAACGGCTTTGGCAGCGTCGCTCGACAGGGCCGGAAGATCATGACGGAGTCGCGTTAGACATTCCAGCGAGGCGAATATCGGTTTCAATCCTCGGGCTGCCGCCCAACAATGCTGAATCATATCGTGTCAAGGCTTGCAACGACCGAAGACGCAACTGGCGCATATTGCACTTGGCTGTCAAGGTCGGGAATAGGGTCAGAACCTGCCCGTGATCTTGCATTCAGGGAAGGTCCGAGAAGGGTCGGATCGCGAAGTTCCCCGCCGCATTGGCGAACGTCCCAAGATGGCGCATGGTGCCGTTTCGGAACCGGGTGGACCGGGATCGCCAATCAATCTGGGATCATGTTGCAACCATGTTCGAATGTCGCGTTACTGGCAAGTAGAAATGTCGCATTGGGACGTTTCAGAGGTAGGCGCCAGGTCAGGATTGCGGGGTGACGTGCATGCTGGCTTCGCCGTGAGCGCGATCGGGGGCGATCCAGTATGGCACTTCGGCTTTACTAGCTTTGAGAGCCACTTACGCGCGAGCTTCGTTGGCCGGTGTCGGTTGCGGGTGATCCGATATTGGTCCAGCATCGCGACGACATCTGCAATGCGAAGCTTGGCGAAGAGTTTGACAGCGCAGATCAGCGCAAGATGTCCGACAGGCTCTCGGGCTTCTTCTCGCCAAGCGACAGATCAAGGCCCGACAGCAGGTCGACGAGATGGCTTTGCATCAGGTCGGACGCGTTTTGTGCGTCGTGCTTTTCGATGGCATCGACGAGGGCGTGATGGGCGTGGCTTTCGCAGGTGGTGTCGCGGCGGCGCCAGTAGAGCGCGATGATCAGCGACGACCGCGACAGCAGGTCTTTGACGAAACCGGTCAGGATAGAATGGCCGGCGATTTCGGCGATGCCGACATGGAATTTTGCCGACAGCATGATGGCGTCGCTGTCGCGGCCGGCATGCAGGGCCTCGTGCTCTTTTTCGAGATGAAGCCGCAGTTGCGCGATCTCGGCCGGCTTTGCCACTTCGGCGGCAAGCGCCGCGACCTTGGGCTCGATCAGCGCCCGCGCTTCGAACACCTCGCGCGCTTCCTGCCTGGTCGGCTGGGCGACGAACGCGCCGCGGTTCGGCTCGAGCCGAGCCAAGCGGTCATGCGACAGCGCCTGCAGCGCCGCGCGTATCACCGCGCGGCTCACCGAATAGATCGAGGCGAGTTCGTCCTCGGGTAGTTTTGTGCCCGGTGCGAGGCGGTGGCTGACGATGGCGTCGCGCAGGCCGGCATAGACCGGAAACCAGCGCATCGTCGGCTTGTCGCCATCCCGTGGCTTTGGCCCAAGCAGGTCCATCGTCTCATTGTCCCGGCGGCCGGATCGCTTAGCGGCGCGAACACCGCGTTTCCGGCCGGACATCGAACATCCTGTGTGGGAATGTCAACAATTTTGCACGCATCAGGATACACGGCCGGAGGGCGAAAAGGACGCAAAGCTTCCGGCGAAGGATTTTTCGAGTGGAACCTGGTAGCCGCCGCGCTTTGAGGTCGACAGGCCAAGGCCGACGAGGCTCTCACAGAGTTTTACTGCGCAGGCGACGCCGTCGAGCACGGGAAGGCTATGTTCGCGGCTGAGCGCGGCGGCGAGGTCGGCCATGCCGGCGCATCCCAGCACAATCGCTTCGGCCCGGTCGTCGCGGATGGCGCGCTCGATCTCCTCCGAAATTCGATGGCGGGCGTTGGAGCCGGGCACTTCGAGCTCCAGAACGGGAACGTCGCTGGCCCGCACCCTGGCGCAGCGGCTGGCGAGGCCGTAGCGCACCAGATTGTGCTCGATCGCCGGCACCGAACGCGACAGCGTCGTCACCACGCTGAACTTGCCGGCAATCAGGCTCGCCATGTGAAACGCCGCTTCGCCGATACCGACCACCGGCATCTCGCCGACGCAGCGTACTGCGTCGAGGCCGGTGTCGTCGAAGCAGGCGATGACGCAGGCGCTCGCCGCCGGATGTTTTTGGATCTCGCCGATCATTCCCGGGATGGCGAAGACCTCGTCGAAATAGCCTTCGACGCTCGGCGGCCCGTCCTTCGGATTGACGGCGATGATCCTGGTGCCGGCCGAAGCCGCGCGGCGCGCCGCCTCGCCGATCTTTTCGGTCATGGACGCGGTGGTGTTGGGATTGACGACGAGTACGTCCATTTGCGCTTTCATATTTCGCCGCCGAGATAGAGTTTCTTGACCCGGTCGTCGCCAAGCAGCTCAGCCGAATGTCCGGCCAGCGCGATCTTTCCGGTCGTCAGTGCGTAGGCACGCTGCGAGATGCGCAGCGCCATGCGCGAATTCTGCTCGACCAGCAGCACGCTGACCTTTTCATCGCGGTTGATCGCGACGATCGAGCGGGCGATGTCCTGAACGAGCTTCGGCGCGACGCCGAGCGAGGGTTCATCGAGCAGCAGAAGCTTCGGTTTGGCCATCAGCGCCCGCCCGATCACCAGCATCTGCTGTTCGCCGCCGCTCATCGTACCCGCCGTCTGGGAATAGCGTTCCTTCAGGCGCGGGAAGCGCCCGAGCACCATGTCCAGCGTCCTTGCGATTTCGGCCTTGTCGGTGCGGGTGAAGGCGCCCATCATCAGATTGTCGCGCACCGTCATGTAGGAAAAGACGCGACGACCCTCAGGTACCATGGCGATGCCCATCCTGACCAGCTCGTCCGGGCGCGTTCCGTCGATGCGGTGGCCCTGGAAATGGATCTCGCCGCTGCGGACTTTTTTCAGGCCGGTGATGGCGCGCAGGATTGACGATTTGCCCGCACCGTTCGCGCCGATTAGCGCTACCGTCTCGCCCTCGTTGACGCTCAGCGACACGCCCTTCAGCGCATAGACGTGGTCGTAGTAGAGTTCGACATTGGAGACGCTCAGCAGTTCGTTCATGGCTAAAATCCGATCGTCTCGTCTTCGGCGCCGAGATAGGCTTCGATGACCTTTTCGTTCTCTTGGATTTCTTTTGGCGTTCCCTCGGCGATTTTGACGCCGAAGTTCAGGACGACGATACGGTCGGAAATGTTCATGACGGCGGGCATATCGTGCTCGACCAGCAGGACAGTCACGCCGCGTTTGCGGACGCCGCGCACCATCTCCACCGCGCGCACGGTTTCGTCATGGTTCATGCCGGCGAAGGGCTCGTCGAGCAGAAGCACGGTCGGGTTCGTGGCGAGCCCGATGGCAATCCCGAGCGCGCGCAGATGGCCGTGCGGCAGCGTGCTGGCGATCTCATGCCGTTGCGCGCCGAGACCGAGGAAGTCGATGATCTCGTCGGCGGATCGCCCGAAGTCATCCTCGTCGCGCCGTGCGGTATTCGTGCCGAGATAGAAGCCGGCAAGGCTGGCATTGGAACGCAGGTGATGCGCGATTATGACATTGTCGCGCACCGTCATGCCCTTGAAGATCGTCGTCTCCTGGAACGTGCGCACCACGCCCTTCCGGGCGACGATATGCGGCGCCAGGCCTGAAATCCGCTGTCCGCCAAACAGCACTTCGCCCGAGGTCGGATTGAGGAAAGAGGAAATCAGCTTGAACAGCGTCGACTTGCCGGCGCCGTTGGGGCCGATGACGGAAAGGATCTCGCGTTCGCGGACCGCGAAGGAAACATTGTTGACCGCGACCAGCCCGCCGAAGCGTTTGGTCACTGCCTTGATCTGGAGAAGCTCAGTCATGGTCCTAGCCCTGCTTCTTGCCGAACAGCCTGAGGCTGAGCAGGCCGTTGGGAAGGAACAGCATCAGCGCGATCAGCACCGAAGAGAAGATCAGCAACTGGAACTCGCCGGTCTCGAACAGGAAATCCCAGCCGAAATAGAGCACGAAGGTGCCGATCATCGGCCCGAAGACGTGGCCGAGCCCGCCGAGGAAGCAGTTCAGCATGAAGTTCACCGAGTCGGTGACGGTGAAGCTCGACGGATAGATCGATTGCGAGATGGCGACGAACATCGCACCGCCGAGACCGCCGAGGAATGAGGAGATGGCATAGGCGATGACGCGCAGATAGGCGATGTTGACGCCGATCGAGGAGGCCAGTTCCTCGTTCTGCTGCAACGACTGGCAGAGTTTGCCGATGCGCGAATGGACAAGGCGGTAAAGCCCGGCAAAGCACAGCACCATCAGCGCAACCGACACCAGATAGAAGGCGGGACGCGGATTGGCGAGCGTCGCGAAATCCGGAAGGATGGTCAGCCCGAAGATCGAGATGCCGCCGGGGAGCGGAATGCTGACCATGCCCTTGGCTCCGTTGGTGATCGGCAGCGCCAGCGCGAGCAGCCGCGCCACTTCGGTCAAAACCAGCGTGACCATGGCGAAATAGACGCCGCGAAGCCTGAGGATGGGCAGCCCGATCAGCACGCTTGCAGCGGCGCAGAACAGCCCAGCCAGCGGCAGTGTCAGCCAGAACGACACACCATACTGGACGACAAGGATGGCCGAAACATAGCCGCCCATAAGCGCGAAGGCGCCCTGGCCGATATTGATGCGGCCGATGTAAAAAGTCACCCACACCCCGGCGCTGGCGATGCTGAGCAGCGCGACCGAAGTCAGCGTGTAGTAGAGGTCGAGCCGACCGGTCGCCTCGATCAGCCAGGGCACGCCGATGAGTACGACCAGCAGGAAGACAGCGACGCCGAGGATGTTGCGTGTACGCTTCATGTCGATCACCCCCACGGCTTGCCCATGAGCCCGTTCGGGCGGATGCTCAGGAACACCATCAGCGCGGCGAAGATGACGAGATAAGTGACGTCGCCATATTGGCGTAGCACCGTCAGGCCGACCGATTCCATCATGCCGAGGATGAAGCCGCCGGCGATTGCTCCGCTGACCACGCCGGCCCCGCCGATCATCACCATCAAGAACGCCTTGATCGAGATCGGCCCGCCGATGCCCGAATTGACGCCGGTGATGGCGACCAGCAGCCCGCCGACTATGCCGGCAAGCATGGCGCCGAGCGCAAAGCCGATCATCGAATAGCGGTCGACCTCGACGCCCATAAGCTGCGCCGCGACCCGGTCCTGCGCCAGCGCCCGCATGGCGCGTCCCGGCTTGCTGTACTGCATGAAAAGCACGAAGGAGGCGATGAACAGTATGGCGAGTGCGCCGACCAGCAGCCGGTCGTAAGGCATTATGAGGCTGTCGGAGACGAAGACGCCGTTGACGATCTTCGGCACGCCGCGCTGCTTTTCACCGAACAGGAGGAGGATCACGGCGTCGAGGAAGAATGCGACCGCCGCCGCGAGAAGCATCGTACTTTCCTCCCGCACGCTTCGCTTGATCACCGTTCTGAAAAGGAATTTCTCGACCAGCGCTCCAATGACCAGCAGCGTGATCCCGGACGCAACGAGCGCGACGACGAAAGGCATGCCGAGCTGGCCATAGACGGTGTAGGTGATGAAGCCGCCGAGAACGTACATCTGCCCATGGGCAAAGTTAAGCACGTTCATCAGAGCGAAGATCAGGGTCAGACCGAGCGCGATCAAGGCGTATTGCGCGCCAAGATAAAGCCCGTTGGCGATGACTTGTTCCATCAGGATGTTCCCGGCCATTCAGAGGCTCAAGGCGAATGCACGAGCCTCTGCGGCAATCCGCTTCAGTGCAGTTGCGTCAATCGACTTGAGCGACGAAGAGCGTCTCGAACTTGCCGTCGCGGTATTCCGTAACCACCATCGGGACCGAAAGCTGGCGCTTCTGGCCAAACGACGTCATTCCGACATAGGTCAGCTTGGCATCGCCCTTCAGATAGGGATTGGGCGCCGAGAAAGTGTCGATCGTCTTCTTGAACTCCTCGACATTGTCGATCGCGGCCGGGTTCGCCTTCAGCGTCTCGATGATGTATTCGAGCGCGTAGACCTTGGTGTTGGACTCGTCATTGTATTCGCCGAACATTTTCGTATAGCGGTCGACGAACTCCTTCATCATGTCGGACGCGATTTCGGGCGTCGATGCGCCGCCGACTGAGATGAAGCCGTTGGCCAACTCGCCCGCGCCCTCTTCCAGCACCTTGGCATCCTGCGCCGTTTCGGTGGAGATCAGGCCTTCGTAGCCGAGCTCGCGCGCGGCGCGGATCAGCAGCGGCGCATTGCCGGGCGCGACACCCGAAAGCACCAGCAGGTCCGGTTTTTGCAAAACGATCGGCGTCAGTACCGGTGTGAAATCGCGGGTATCGTTTTGGTAGACATCCGTGGCTGCCACAACCTCGAGCCCGAGCGCCTTTGCCGCGGCAACACCGCCATCCCGCTGGCTCAGCGGATCGGATTCGTTGGCGGCGACAAAGGCAACTTTTCTCACGCCCCTGTTTTCCATGAGATATTTGTAGATCGCCGGAGCTGACTGGTAGTTGGCGATCATGCCGAGCACGGCGTTGGACGCCGGCGGGGTGTAGAGTTCCTTCGGGAACGCGTAGGGAAAATAGATGATGCCCTTGGATTCCGCCACGGGACGCACCGCCGCCGCGCCGTCGTCGACATTCGGACCGACGACATAGTGGATGCCCTCCTGGGCCATCTTCTCCATGCCGGCGATCGCCCGCTTCGGGTCCTTCTGGTCGTCGAAGGTGACGATTTTGATGTCATAGGTCTCGTCACCAATCTTCACACCGCCGGTTTCGTTGATCCAGGCGGCGCGCGTCTGCATCGAGCGGACGTTGGATGTGCCCCACGCAGCGGCCGCGCCACTCGTCACGCCGACAAAGCCGATCTTGAGTTCCTTGTTGGCGGCGTGCACCGTGATTGTGCCGCCGGCCATGATTGCCAGCGCAGAGACTGCGCTGAGCGTGGCGTATGTGATTATTGAACGTCTATTGATCATTGTTCTTTCCCCTTTGGAGGCCGCGCATTGTTGCGACAGAACTCGACCGATACGCGGAGTTTTGTGAGTGAGGGCTCAAATCTATTATCTGTCAACAAAACTTTTACAGATTGTTGACAATCTTGTGCGGTCGTAGATGGAGGACGCGGTCCGCATCCGATGCGCTCTGCAATCGATCGACCTGGCCGTGCGCTTCCAGCTCTTTCCGGTACGCGCTTACGACAGTTTAGCGGAATGCTGTTGACGGAAGCCGTCCCGGAAAAGGAGAGCGTCCCATCAACAGTCTGACCAGACACTGGTGCAATGATGGTGAGCGGATTCTGCGCCTGCGCGTAGCCGAGAGCGTCTACGACACACAGGCAATCAACAGGGTCGTGCCGAGGGCTCCACAATGGTATCTCAATTGAAGCTAGGCCAGCCCCGCGCGGCGGGCGCCCTCCCGGATCGCGGCAATTGCGGGAGGATTGGTGACTGGATAGGAGCCGATAAATCCTTCGGCCGAAATGTCTGGAAATTCTCTCGCCAACCGGTTGGCAATTTTTATTGCCTGAGGTGTTTCGCCGAGCATGGCGTGCGCCATGGCCTGGAACAGCAGCGTTGCAGGCGAGTCCGGCGGAGCTTGGCTGAACGCGGTCAGGCACTCCCTGTGGAGACCTACAACGAAGCTCGACCGGCCCAGCATGCTATAGTACCAGGAAACATGTGGATTGAGACGGATCGCGCGGTTCGCCAATTCATATCCTTCCTGCGGGTCGCCTGTCACGAATGCCTTTCCTCCGGCAAGCAAGGCGAGGGTATCGGCATCGTGCGGGGCGGCCGCCAAGGCAAGATCATGTTCTCTTGCTGTGGCATCGAGATCGCCCTGCAAGGCCCGCAGCTCGGCTAGACATATGCGCGCATGGGTATCACCCGCGTCGAGCGCCAAAGCTCGTTCGAGGCACAGTTTCCAGCGCTCCTTTGCGACGGAAGGTTTATTGGTAAACGCATTGATGGCGGCGACGGCATGCGCCAGCCCCAAGACAGTCCAGGCTCTGGCAAGGCCCGGGTCCAGCTCGATGGCACGCGTCAGAAGCCGCACCGCTTCCGCATTCGAAGCGTGCGTGTAAAAATTGTGCTGCTCGACGCCGAGCAGATAGTAGTCATAGGCACGAAGGCTGGCGGGGTGTTTTCGACGGACGACATCACGTCGAAGTTTTGCGAGCTTGCCGCAACAGCTAGCAAGGACATTGACGACGTTTTCGGTGACCATGTCCTGCATCGCAAACAGATCTTCCGCTGATCGATCATAGCGGACCGTCCACAAATCGACTCCAGTGCGCGCGTCGACGAGTTGGACGCAGATCCGCAGCTGCTGCGCTGCCGCCTGCAAGGTCCCCTCAAGTAGATAATCCGCATTCAGTTCCCGCCCGATGGATCGCACGTCATCGCGCCGTCCCTTGTACGAGAGCATGGTCTGGCGGGCGATGACCGCAAGATCGGGGTAGCGAGCCAGATCGACCATGATGTCCGCCGACAAGCCATCGGCCAGGCGGTTCCATGGTTCGTCCGCACTCAGATTGTCGAAAGGGAGAACCGCAACGACTGTTGGCCCTGAGCCCTCTACCGAAAGGTCACCGGATGGTGCCTGGCCCGTGTCTTGCTCGTGTTGGTCGGCAAGCAAGCTTGCAAGCGCCACTTTGTTGCGAATATCGAGTTTCCGATAGATGGCCGACAGATGGGTCCGCACGGTAGTCGGCGCTATGAAGAGCGTCTCGCCGATTTCACGATAGGTCATCCCCTGGGCGAATTTTGCAGCGACCACCCGCTCCCGGTCCGACAGACTGGTCAGAGGATTGCTCACGGCGCGAAGCATCGCTTCAGGTCTCCGATCTGCTACGAGTTGTGGTCGACCCGGCACGGCAAAATACTACAGATGCGATCTCGAAAACACTGCATTTGAACGATCCCATCCGACCGCCAGCAATTCTAGGCTTTCCTGTCGATAGGGTTTCGTCGGGTCGCAGACCCCGATCCATTCTGTAACAGGAGGTATCCATGACAAAGTCATCTATCTTTGCCGCAATGCTGGTGCTGCCTTTGTCGGCTGGACCATGCTTGTCCGAAGGCAGGCAATCTGGTGGCAAGCTGATTTCCGAAGATGCCACGAGAGCCGTCAGTGCCGAATTGTATTCCGACGTCCTCATCCGAGCGTGCAGGAACGGATGGCGCTACCCTCGGAGCCAAATCGAGAACGGCTTTAAACGGCATCTTAGGGAGCTGAAATTGCAACTGGTCGATCAGGGTTACACGATCGTGCCTGGTGCGAAAGCGAACAACTCGCTCCGGAGTCTCTCCGCAATGGCATTTGTCGCCAAGCGCCAATCTGTCGCCTCGCGCCAGTTCGGCTGTTCCCGCCAATACTGGCTCGACGAGTGACCGTTCTGGAGCGCGCAACCGGGGCAGCATATCAGGCAAGTATTGTGGTCAATTGGCTTCCTAGTCTGGTCGTTTCGGCTCGGTGGCCCCATTTTTCGAGACGGCGGCGGCGGTGACGGTGGTGCTCATCGGCGAGACTCCTTTATTCCGGAATATACGGGCTTTCCGGGCTTGCTTGCCGGAGAGTGGATACTCGCAGACCGCCACACTGCTATAGCCTTGCTATGGATCGACTGCAGCAGCTGGTGCCTGCGTGCGGCGGCCGTGATGATTTTGTCGGGATCGTCGGTCCAGACGAAGGGCTATGACTGCAGCTTGTGGTCGATGACGAAGCGGTTGATGGCGGAAACCCACATGCCCTCAACACGGGACTGGTGATGGCTCGCGCAGCGCCTGCCGTGCTGCCGCCATCGTGCTCTTAGTTCCTGACACGACCCCAGGCCAGAACCGCACTGCACGAGCTTCCAGCGCCGGTTGCCCTGCGGCGGGAGGTTGGGGTGGCACCAAGAGGCGGGGAGGATGATCGCCATTAAGCACCGATTTATGCGGCAAATCTTGGCTCCGGAACTCCCGTTGCACCCAGGCCGGTGATGGCAAAAAGGCTGCCGCGCAAGACACCGTCGCTTGGAAAGCGCGGCAGCGGCGGCTTGGCCATCGAAGTGACGTACAGGGTGTCGAGCTTCGGCCCGCCGAACATGACGCTGGTGATCTTCTTGACGGGCATGTCGATGATGCGATCAACGCTGCCGTCGGGCGCGTAACGCACCAGCCTGCCGTCATAGACCAGCGCGTTCCACAGGAATCCTTCCGCATCCACGGTCGAGCCGTCAGCCGCCCCTCCCCGGCTGGTATCGACGCGGGTGAAGGTGCGCCGGTTGTCGGCGGCACCTGTTTCGATATTATAGTCGTAGGCCCAGATCTCGCCGGTCCAGGTGTCGGCGAAATAGAAGGTGCGGTCGTCCGGGCTCCAGCACGGACCGTTCGAGCAGATGATGCCGGAATCTATTCTGGTAACGGAGAAATCCGGATCGAGCCGGTAGAGCCCGCCGGAGGGTCCCTCTTCCATCGTGTCCATTGAGCCGGCGAAGAAGCGGCCGCGCCGATCGACCTTGCCGTCATTGAGCCGGTTCATCGGCCTGTCCGGCTCCGGATCGTGAATCGGCGTCACCTCGCCGGTGGCGAAATCAAGCAGATGGAAACCGCGCTGCAGCGATACCACCGCGCCACCGCCGTCCTTGCGCAATGCCATCGAACCGATCTTCATCGGCACGTCCCAGCAACGGATCTCGCGGCCGTCGGCGGTCGCCCGAAACACACGCCCGTCGAAACTGTCGATCCAGTAGAGGCGCTCCTGTTCAACGTCCCACAGCGGTCCCTCGCCCAGCGTGGTCTTCACGTCCACCACGACTTCGATCTTCATGCCGTCCTCCTCTGTTTCGGCGCTCTGCGGCAAAGGTCAAAACGCGACCTGGTCGCCGCCTTTCAATGACAGGATTTCGCGGGCCTCATCGGGCGTTGCCACTTCCATGCCGAGGCCTTCGATGATCTTGCGGGCAAGCACCACCTGCTCGGCATTTGACTTGGCAAGCTTGCCCTTTCCGGCCCACAGACTGTCTTCAAGCCCGACGCGGATGTTGCCGCCAAGCGCTGCCGATTGCGCGGCGATGCGCAACTGGCTGGCGCCCGCACCCAGCACCGACCAGCGGAACTGCTCGCCGAACAGCCGGTCGGCGGTGCGCTTCATATGGGCGACGTCTTCCGGATGGGTGCCGATGCCGCCGAGAAGGCCGAACACCGACTGCACGAAGAACGGCGGCTTCACCAGCCCGCGATCGGCGAAATGGGAGAGGTTATAGAGATGGGCGATGTCGTAGCACTCGAACTCGAAGCGCGTGCCGTTGTCGTAGCAGGTCGCCAGTATATATTCGATGTCCTTGAACGAGTTGCGGAAGACCAGATCACGTGTCGCTTCCAGGTGCGGTCTTTCCCAGTCGAACTTGAACGTTTCGTATTTGTCTACGAGGTGATAGAGCCCGAAATTGATCGAGCCCATGTTGAGCGAGGCGACTTCCGGCTTGAACTGGGCGGCGGGGCGCACACGCTCCTCGACCTTCATGTAGGGACTGCCGCCGGTGGTGATGTTGATGGCGGCATTGGTGCCTTGCTTGACGCGCGGCAGGAAACGCGCGAACGCCTCCGGCGTCTGGTCGGGCTTGCCGGTCTCGGGGTCGCGCGCATGCAGATGCAGGATCGCCGCACCAGCCTCCGCCGCCGCGATCGCCTCGCGGGCGATCTGGTCCGGCGTGATCGGCAGATAGGGCGACATGGTCGGCGTGTGGATCGCCCCCGTCACCGCGCAGGTGATGATGACCTTCCCGCTGGGTTGCTGGGCGCCGGGCTTGCGGCTTGTTTGCGTCATCGTCCAAACTCCTGATCCGACTTTTTCTTGTGCGCCGCCAGTGCCATCAGCCGGCGGTCGCGCCAGACCTGCCGTTCGCCGAGTTCTTCTCGCGGCAGCCGCTTGCGGCGCTCGGCCTCGACGGTCTCCATGACCTCGCCGGCCCAGTCGACGCGCCGCAGCATCTGCGGGAAGATGTTGGAATAGATCGTCTGGTAGCGCTCGACATAGTCGCGCACACCACCCGGTGCATTGAGGTCGATCGTCTCGAACGGACCCATGAACGACCAGCGCAGCGCCAGCCCGTCGCGCAGGCCCGTGTCGACGTCCTCGACGCTGGCATAGCCGTCGGCGACGAGCCGGAACGCCTCCTCCAGCAGCGCGCCTTGCAGGCGGTTCATGATGAAGCCGTCGAGCTCGCGCTTCATCACCAGCGGCGCGTGGCCCGCCTCGACAAGAAAGGCGCGGGTCCTTTCCACCGTTTCGGCGGAGGTCCATGGCGCCGGCACGACTTCCGCCGCCGGGATGAGATAGGGCGGATTGATCGGGTGCACGACGAGGCAGCGATGGCGCCCCTCAAGATGATCGGTGAATTTCGACGGCAACAGCGCCGAGGTGGAACTGGCGATCACCGCCTGCGGACCGGCAAGGGCGTCGATCCGGGAGAACACTTCCCGCTTCACCTCGAGGTTTTCCGGCGTGTTCTCCTGGACGTGGACGGCATCGGCCAAGGCGTCGCCAAGCTCCGCCACAATAGTGATGCGGCCAAGCACGGCATCGACCGCCTGTCCCCGCAGCAAATCGTTGGCGGCAAGGTCGCCGAGCACGCCAGCGATATAGTCGCGCGCACCGCTGGCCGCGGCCGGCGCCTGGTCCCACATGCGCACATCATGGCCTGCACGAGCGAAGCTGATCGCCCACGCTCGCCCGATGAAGCCGCTTCCGACAATTGCTACCTTCGCCATGATCTCCCCCTCAGAGTGTCTCAACGTTGCCGTCGACGCCGAGCGACTGGCCGGAAATATTGACACCCGCATCGGAAAGCAGGAAGGCGACCATCGCGGCAACATCGTATGGGCTGGTCATGCGGCGCAGCGAGATGTTTTGCAGATAGCGCTGCGTCATCTCCTCGTTTGAAACGCCGAGCTGCTTTGCCCGGTCGGCAATGACCTTGTCGATGCGCGGCCCTTCGATGATGCCGGGCAAGATGGCGTTGACCCTGATCCCATGCGGTCCGAGTTCCTTGGCAAGACTCTGGGTCAGGCCGACAACGCCGAACTTGGCAGCCGAATACGGCGTGCGGAACGCGTAGCCATGGCGGCCGGCGGCGGAAGACATTGAGACGATCGAGCCCCCGCCCGCCGCCTTGATCAGCGGCACGGCACGCCGCGCGCACAGGAACTGGCCGGTCAGGCAGATATCTATGCAGCGCCGCCAGTCTGCCGGATCGATCTCATCGACGCCACCGGTCGGCCCGGCAATGCCGGCATTGTTGATCAGGGCGTCGAGCCCGCCGAGCTTCTCCTTGACGGTCTCGAACAGCTGGTCGACATCGTCGTCGCGCGAAACGTCCGCTTTGACTGCGGCGGCGAGTGTGAGCCTCTCTGGAGCGGCGGCCAGCGCCTCGTCGGAAATATCGCAGATCACGACACGCGCGCCGCGCCTCGACAGCGTCTCTGCAATGGCAAAGCCGATGCCTCCGGCACCCGCCGTCACCAGCACGCGCTGGCCTTTGAGCCCGGTCAGGAATTCGTCCGCCGATGCCGGTGCGCTTGAGCTCATTATTCCATTCCTTTCACTGAATCCGCCTTTCGCGCAGCGCCATGACGGCACCGAGCACCACCAGCCCGAACAGGATCGCCCGCGTCGCGTAAGGCAGCGTCGTGCCGGCGAGCAGCATCTGCAACGCGGTCAGGAGCAGCACCCCGCCTAGCATGCCAAGATAATGGCCGCGCCCGCCGGTGATTAGCGCACCGCCGACCACGACGACGGCGATGGAGGGCAGCAGATAGTCGTCACCCATGCCGAGGCTGGCCTGGCCGGAAAAGCCGGTCAGCATGATGCCGACGAGCCCCGCGCAGACCGCCGACAGCACATAGACGAGGATGAGCGTGCGCCCGACCGCGATGCCGGAGAGCTGGGCCGCGCGCAGGCTGTTGCCGATGCCATAAACCCGGCGGCCGAAAGCGGTGCGGCCGAGCAGCAGCACGGCAAAGACGACGAAGGCGATCATGAACAGCACCACCGGCGTCACAACGAATACCTTCCCGGTCATGAACCAGCGCAGCATCGGCGAGGAGAAGCCGGCCGGCGTACCCTGCGAGTAAAGCAGCGCGACGCCTTGCAGAATGCCGTTGGTGGCCAGCGTCATCACGATCGGCGAAATGCCGAGGACGACGATACCGATGCCGTTGGCAAGTCCGATCAGGCAAGCGGTGAGCAGCACCGCCGGCAGCGCATAGGCAAGTGCACCATCCGAGCCGTTGACCATGCCGGCAAGCAGGATGCCCGAGAGTCCGATCGTCCACGGCACCGACAGGTCGAGCCCGCCGGTGAGGATTACGCTGCCTTGCCCAAGCGCCAGGACGGCGAGGAAGCTCGACAGCACGAACAGCGAGTTCCAGTAGGTGACGTTGAGGATGGCGCGTCCGAGCCAGATCTGGGTGACGATCACGACGACGGCCAGGCAGACATAGGCCGGCAGCGCATAACGCAGCGTCTCGGCATTGCGGATATGGAAGGCCGGCAGCGGCGCCTGCTGGTCGTCGGTGCTGCCACGCGCGATCCTCAGCCGCCGGTCGGTGCGATCGATCTGCGAGGGCAGCATTCCGGCGCGCCATGCGCCCAACCGCGCCCGTAGCGCACGCAGTTGGCGGGCGAGCACGGAGCCATGCGACAGCGAGCCGGCAAGCACGGCAAGGATCAGGATCGTGCCCTCGGCGATCGTCGAATAATAGGCCGAGACGTTGAGTACGAGCAGGATGTTGACGACCATCATCAGTATGTAGGCGCCGAAGACGGTGCCAACCGGCCCGCCTTGACCGCCGCCCAGCCTTGTACCGCCGACAACAACCGCCGCAAACATCGACAGCAACAACGGGTTGCCGACGAGCGGATCGCCGCTGCCGGTCTGGGCGCTGATGAAGACGCCGGCGAGCCCGTAGCAGCCGCCGGCTATGACATAGACCAGGAAGCGCACGAGAACGACGCGCACGCCGACCGAAGCGGCCGCATCCGGATCGCTGCCGACGGCATAAAGCGCCGTCCCGAAGCGTGTGCCTTTGAGCCAGAACCAGCCGAGCAGGACGACGCCAATAACCACCAGCGGCATCGGTATCCAGCCGGCGATGGCGTCACCGAGATAGAAGGCGCCAAGATCGGGAGAGACGAAGCCGCCCGGCTTGTCCATGACCAGCAGCGTTACCCCCTGCAGGATGAACATGGTCGACAGCGTGACGACGATTGGCTGCATGCGCAGGACCGCGATGAAGAAGCCGTTGAAGGCGCCGATCAGCATGCCGACACCAATTCCGGCCAAGGTCCACAGCGCGACACTGGTGCCGGTCGCCATCGGATCCATGCCTTTTGCCAGGACGACATTGACCAGCGAGATCACCGCGCCGGCGGACAGGTCGAAACCGCCGGACAGGATGACCACGGTCTGGCCGATCGCCGCCAGTGCCGAGGTGGCGCCGCCGCTGGAGAGAAACGAAATGTCGAAATAGGTGAGCCGCCCGGCACTGACCAGATCGACGATAAGCAGGAGCACCGCAAAGACGATCGCCGCTATGATCGCGCCGCTGTGCCGCGCGAGAAGCCGCGTCAAAGTCGCGGCCGGTGCCGCGGCGGGCAAACTCGTCACGCTCATTCCGCCGCCTCCCGGACCAAGTCGCCGTGGCCCAGCGCTGGTCGCATGATCGCGCCTTCCGTGATGTGGTTGCCGGCAAGCTCCGCCACCAGGCGACCGTCATAGAGGACGAGCACTCGGTCGCATTGATGGACCAGCTCGGGAATTTCGGTTGAATGCAGAAGGATCGAGCCGCCGGCCGCCACATAGTCGCGCATCATCACATAGAGCTCGTGCTTGGTGCCGACGTCGATGCCGCGGGTTGGGTCGAAGAGCAGCAGAATGCGGCTCTCGGCGACCAGCCATTTGGCGATGGCGATCTTCTGCTGGTTACCGCCCGAAAACGCCCCCGCCCTCGTCCACATGGCGCGGTGGTCGACCTCGACCGTCGAGAAGGCGGACTGTACGGCCCGCGCCTCCTCGTGCCTGCTGATCAGGCCAAATCGGGTAAAACGCGCGACGACCGGCAGCGATACGTTCTGCCGGCCCGAGAGTTTCAGGAACAGGCCTTCGGTCTTGCGGTCCTCGGGTACCAGCCCGATCGCCATGTTGGGCTTGAGCGCATCGGCGGGCGATCCAAGCCAAACCATGCGGCCGTCGACCAGGACATGGCCGCGCTCAATCTCGGCCATGCCGAAGCAGGCGAGGAACAGGTCGAGCTGGCCCATGCCCTGAAGCCCGGCAATGCCGAGGATCTCGCCCTTGCGCAGGTCGAAACCGACGCCGTCGAGCTTCCTCCCGGCCTTGAGATCGCGCACGCCGAGCACCGGAGGACCGAAGACGGCCTCGCTTTCGGGTTTCGGCGGAAAGGTCTGGGCGATGCTGCGACCGATGATCTTTTCGATCACTTCTCCATCCGGGACGTCGGCAACCGGCGCCGTCACGATATGACGGCCGTTTCTGAGAATGGTCAGCATATCGCAGAAGGCCCGCACCTCGCGCATGCGATGGGTGATGAACACGACCGTTGTGCCGGCCTTAAGTCGCGCGATGATGCCGCCCAGCCATTTGACATCGCCGCCCGACAGCGTCGAGGTCGGTTCGTCGAGCAGGAGGATGCGCGGCTTGCGATAGAGCGCGCGCGCGATCTCGATCTTCTGGCGGACGGCGAGATCGAGGGTCGCGACCTCGGCATCAAGATCGACCGAAAAGCCGAGATCTGAAATGTGCTGGCGCACCGCCTTGCGCGCGGCCGACCGCTTGATCAGGCCGATCGGGCCGACAGGCGCGTAGGGCAGCAGCATGTTGTCGAGAACGCTGAGATCGCGCACCAGCGTCATTTCCTGGAAGGCTGTCTGCACGCCTTTGGCGTGCGCGGCGCGCGGCGAACCGAGTGGCGCCGGTTCACCAAGAACGGTGATTTGCCCTTCGTCGGGCCGCACCAGTCCCGACAGCAGCTTGACGAGCGTGGACTTGCCCGCACCGTTCTCGCCAAGCAAGGCATGCGCGCTGCCCGAAGCGATCTCGAAGGAAACGTCATCGAGGGCGACTGTTGCGCCAAACGCCTTGCGGACGCCCTCTATGCCGACAGCTGTCGAATGCGCTGACATCATGATCCCAGTCCCGGCCTGCATGAAAGGTGCGTCGAGCGCCTCGCAAGCACCCCACACCCACTTCGGGAGGGCCTACTCCTCGGGCTGGCCTACAAGGGCGGCCGCGAGACCGATTTCCGGTGTCTGATCGGAGAAGATCGAGGCGAACCAGCCTGGGTTCGAGACCAGCGACGGTTTGAACGCGTTGCAACCAGCCTTCATCTCCGCCCAGGTGCCTTCGTCACAAAGCTTTATCGTCTCGTTGGTGACGACCGGCAGTGGCAGGATCGTCTTCTTGGCAACCTCCTTGCCGTCAAGCGCCTCGACCGCAAGCTTGAGGGCCAGCGCACCGGAATAAGGCGGCGACGCGTAGGAAATGCGCGGCGCGCCGAGCGGCGCATAGGGAGAGGTCGCGCCCTCGACCTCCGTGCCCTCCGGCAGCATCTGGATACGCCCGCCATTGGAACCCTCGCCGGCGCAAGGCAGGAGTTCGCTGACCTTTTTGCCGGCCTCGAGCTGCATGGAATTGGCGGTGAAGCAGCCGACCTGCATCCACAGCCCGTTGATGTCGTCCCAACTGCGCGTCGCCAATATCTTGGAAAGTTCGGTACGGGCCACCGCCTGGCTCCACATGCCGACAGCCTCGCCGACGATCTTGATGTCGGGATGCTTGGCAAACACCTCCTTCGCCGCCTTGGTGCGCAGATCATCGACCGAGGTGCCGGGAACGCCGGTCACCGCGATGATGTTGCCCTTGCCATTGAGCTTCTTGACCAGCCACTCCGCCGTTACGCGGCCAGCCTCTTCCTGGTCGATATGGACGTTGTAGGCGCAGGGCTCCGTGATCTCGGCATCGTAGGCAAACACCTTCACGCCCTTGTCGCAGGCGTTCTTCACCACCTGGTTGAGCGCGGTCGGCGAGATCGGGAAGATCACGATGGCTTCGGCACCTGTCTGCACCATCGCATTGATCTGCTGGATCTGGCGCTGTGCGTTCGGCCCCGCAACCTGGACCTGGAGGTCCACCTTGTCGGCCATGCTCTTGTGCGACGCCATCGCCTTGACCATGTTGGCGGCCTCGGCCTGCCAATCATTGCCGATGAAGCTCATGCTGAGAAATATCTTGTGCTTTCCGGCCGCTTCGGCGGCGGACGTACCAAGAACGCAAACAGCCATGCCGGCAAGCAGCGCAAGCCGCCGGGCTTTCGATCCGATACCCATTCAAAACTCCTCCCAGTTCAGACGACCAAATGCCTCCCAAGGGCGCGAAACGTGCTCCTTGTCATTCGATGCAGCTGACCGTATCATGATTTGATCAAAGATCAATGATGAAAAGCTAATAAGTAAAAGCCGGATAGGCCGGCGCTTGACGCGGCAATCCGAACCTTGCATTCCGGGCACAGGCGCCGGGTAGGACAAGAGCGTCGCCGTATGTCGCCGTATGGGGAAAGGTAGGCAGAGATGGCTGGGGCGGCATTCAGGAAGCCGGGCGTCGAGATCACGCCGCTTTCCAGGGAAACCCTGCAGGACAGGGTTTACCGGCACGTCACCGAGTTGATCCTCGACGGCAGTATCGTTCCAGGTGAAATGGTGACGGTGCAGAGCCTTGCCGACGCTTTCGGCGTCAGCCCGATGCCGGTTCGCGAGGCACTGCGGCGTCTGAGCGCCGCCAACGCATTGATGGTGGTTTCGGGCCGGTCAATCGGTATCCCGGCATTAAGCCGCGCGCGACTCATCGATCTCAGGAACGTCAGGTTTGAGATCGAGGCGATCGCCGCCGCATGGGCGGCCGAGCGAATGGACGATGCCAGCGTGGCGCTGCTGCGCCAGCATCTGGACGCACTCGAACAGGCCAATGCCGCCGGCGACGTCAAATCCTACCTCAGGGCCAACTACGCCTTCCATTTCTCCATCTATCGAGCCGCAGGCTCGGAAAACATGCTCAACATCATCGAGAACCTGTGGCTGCAGATCAGTCCCTATTTCAACATGCTGCACGATTCCGGAAACTATTCGACCGCGAACCAGCACCATCAGCAGATGTTTGCAGCGCTGCGAGACCGCAACGCGGAGGCGGTCCGGGCTGCGGTTCGCGCTGACATCGACGCGGCTTTCACTGTCCTGATCAAACTGCTGAAATAGGGTGAGGTCGCCAAGCCCGACATAGCAGGACGGTGATGCTGACCACCAACCGAACCGCCGAGCATCAGCGGGCATTTCCGGCGCCCTGCTGCGGTGATTCATCCAGAGGGGACGATCCAGCGCTCACAGGGCGGAGTTGGTCAGGGGTAGCGTTTGCCAGAGCCTACAAGCTCATCCTTTAATGCTGGCGTTGCGGTGTGACCGTCGGCACGGGTGAAGGCATGCCCGATTGATGGCGGCGGCTTGTCAACGAGAAGGGGAGACGGCAGTGTTCTGACGTTATCAATGAGCCGCGTTTCGCCGAGCCAGGCCGCTGCAAACAGGCGTGCCGGCCGATCCAGGCTTGCTATCGGTTGCAGATCTGCCTCGCCACGGAGTTCCAGGTACTCGACCTCGCGATAGCCTGCGGACAGGATCGCTGCGCGCGCTTCGGCAAGCGTTGGCAGGACGGGAGAGCCGTTCGAGAGCCCCGACGCCGTATCGAGTAGGACCGATGCTAGCCTTGGGGCGACGGCGCGCTCTGCCGGCGAGAGCCGGACATTGCGCGACGACAAAGCGAGACCATCGGCTTCCCGGACTGTCGGACAGGGGACGACGGTGATCGGAATATCCAGGTCCCGGACCATGCGCCTGATAAGTTGAAGCTGCTGGAAGTCCTTCTCTCCGAAAAAGGCGAAATCAGCGCCGGTCTGCAGGAAGAGTTTTGCAACGACGGTCGCCACCCCATCGAAATGGCCGGGCCGGAACGCACCGCACAGGCTTTCACTGACGCCGGACACGGACACGGTCGTGGCGAAGCCGTCAGGATACATCTCAGTCGCATCCGGAACATAAAGCAGGTGGGCGCCCAGCAGCGTAAGCTTTGCAGCGTCTTCATTTTCCATGCGGGGATAGGCGGCAAGATCCGCCGCACTGTTGAACTGCTTGGGATTGACGAACAGCGTCACGATCACGCGATCGGCCTTTTGAAGCGCAGAACGCACGAGACTCGAATGCCCTTCGTGCAAGGCTCCCATCGTAGGCACCACGGCGATATTGGCACCAGAACGGCGCCATCCCGCCACAACGGTACGAAGCTCGGCAATGGTGCGGACGATCGGCACGCTCACGCGGTTTCTCCGGCCTGCGGCGCGTCGGCGAAGAGATGTTCGGCCGCCGGAAAGCGCCCTCCCCGCACATCAGCCGCGTAAGCCGTAATGGCAGCTTCGGCCTCTGAGCCCAGTTCGGCATAGCGCTTGACGAATTTCGGACGAAAACCGGTGAACATGCCCAGAATATCGTCGACGACCAGAACCTGGCCGTCGCAGGCGGCGGAGGCGCCGATCCCGATGGTTGGAATCGTAACCTCCTCGGTTATTCTTCGTGCGAGCGGCTCGGCCACTTTTTCCAGCACAACGGAGAATGAGCCGGATTCGGCAACAGCAACAGCGTCCCGCAAAATCCTGTCGCCGTCTCTGCCCCTGCCCTGGACCTTGTAGCCGCCAAGCACATTGATCGCTTGCGGTGTCAGCCCGACATGGCTCATGACGGGGATGCCGCGGGCAACGAGAAAGCGGATCGTGTCAGCCATGCTCTCGCCGCCCTCCAGCTTGACCGCGGCGCATCCGGTCTCCGCCATCAGCCGGGCGGCGTTGCGAAAGGCCTGTTCGCAGCCCTCCTCATAGGAGCCGAACGGCATGTCGACGACCATCAGCGCTCGTTCAAGACCGCGGCGCACGGCCTTGCCGTGCATGATCATCATCTCCAGCGTAACCCCGAGGGTTGACGTCAGGCCGTGAAGCACCATGCCGACGCTGTCGCCGACCAGGACCACGTCGCAATGCCTATCGGCGAGGCGCGCAACGGGCGTTGTATACGCTGTTAAGCAGACAATCGGCTTCTTGTGCTTTCGGGCCGCAATGTCCGACGGCGTCAGCGCCTTTGTCTCAACCGCCACACTCATAGGCACATTCCCTCGGGTCAAGTTCCAGCGGTGACGGTTTTGCATAGTTCTGTGCAGGTGCGAAGGCCAAAACCGCACTGCATCAGAAAAGTTTGTGCGTCGCGAAGCAGGCTCTCGGCAAAGCAAATACAGAGGGCCAGCGTTCCTCTGCTTCGGTGCGCCACAACCGTGTTGCTGATCGGCTGAGCAATCGGGCTCCGGTCGTTTTCAACTCGAACCGTTTAACTGCCGCACGGCGGTTCACGCCAGAAGCGACCTTGGTTGCAAGCCTATCCGAAATGCGTTGTGACGGAAGCATGCGCCCGCACTCCAGACACTACCATTTGATTCAATATCGCTGGTTCGAATCGGTTCCGAAACAAGGTGCACGCTGGCGGCGTTGGCATTTTCCGCATATTAGCAATCCCTTGACTATCGTCAAAGCCGCTCCAGAATCATGGGCATGGCTTGGGAAATTGCGGACATCAATATCGGCGATGAGGTGGCGATCACCGTGACGGTGCTGAAGCTCCTGGACGACGGAAGAGCTAGCGTCAGCATCCCCTCCTATGGTTTTCCGCATTCGATCCCTGCTCCTAAAAAGTATCACCGACTGGACGCCTGTCCGCCGCAAAAAGATGTCGCTCACAGATGAGGCGGATTAGCGAACGCAGATCAAACCATCGATGCCGAAGACAAGTCCGCTAAGTCTGGCCGCCCTTGCTCTGGTGCGCGTGGCATCGAGGAGACCTGCCGGCCGGCGTGCTGCCGATCGAGGAGGCTGTCTTCCTGCTCTTATGGCCAAGAGCCCATGCATGAGGATGAGGCGCTTGCCACGGCTATCATTGAAACAGTTGAACGGCTAACTGCTTGCGGGACCCCAGGTGGCGCACTGTACGAAAATTACCAACTTCGTTAGCCGGGAACAAGCACTCTACATCAAACGTTTTTTTGCGCGAGACTGAACTCTCCTCCGTTCTCCAGTCTGGCTGTAAAGGCCCGCTGCTCTGCACGGGCAGCGGGCTCTGAGGGTTCGCACATGCCGCAGCGCCAGCGTACCAATCGCACCTGCCTTAGTCCTCATGATTTGGCTATTTGCCAGCGCGTTTTGGATCGGATTTGCGCAGACTAAGACCTCGACCCTTTAAGCCAACAGGGCAAAATCCTGGCGGAAACGGTAGTGGCGACTTTTCGAAATGCTCACACGGACGAGCGCGAACTGCTAAAGGCAGTCAGGTCTCATCGAGGAAATTGAGCAGCAAAATTTCACCCGACCGACAAGGTCGGGCTTGACCCATTCGGCCTTGTCCCCGGAGCAGGCCCGGGAGCTAACGAGGCCCTAACTGCCAACAAGATAGGCGTCACCGATTGCGGCGTCGCTGTGCTGACGGTCGTTTTGCGCCCTCATCATTCCGCTCTTGCATAGCAGTCCCAGTCTTCAGCCGCTGTTCCCGTAGTCTGGCCGTTTTTGCCTCCCGTGCCGTACGCTCAGTGCGATCCTTGCTTTCCTGATGAGCAGCCATGCTTCACCTACGTTTTTTGCTGGTGCCCAACCTTCGTCAAAACCCGCTGTTCCACTCCGGATCCTACCTCAGGGCTAGTACGCCTTTCATTTCTCCATCTATCGAGCCGCTGGCTCGGAAAACATGCTCAACATCATCGAGAACCTGTGGCTGCAGATCAGCTCCTATTTCAACATGCTGCACGATTCTGGAAACTATTCGACCGCCAACCAGCACCATCAGCAGATGTTTGCAGCGCTGCGAGACCGCAATACGGAAGCGGTCCGCGCGCGGTTCGCGCCGACATCGACGCGGCTTTCACAGTGCTGATCAAACTGCTGAAGTACATTCAGGTCGCCATAAGCGACATGCCGCCTCCATTGCTGATCAGACTTCCAGTTCTTTTTCCGCCCACTCCGCGAATTTTTCCAACTTGACGAGCAAGCTCTCGGCTTCGGGTAGTGATTTTGCCCTGATTCCGTATTGAGCTTCGTCCTTCTCATCGAGGATGCTCCGCAACCTGCTGGCCTGCGCTGCAGGAAGGCGATTTCCAAGCGCATCGCGCATGGTTTTCACCACGGCCGCATGATCCGCGCGGTTGATCTTTCCTGCAAATCGGGCAGTGAGCGCATCGGCGTATGCTATTGCCGCATTCACGATCTGCGACATAGCCGGATTTCCGATGTCACCCGTTTCAGACATTGCCACCTCCAAACGGGCAGCCTTCAAATATGAGCGGGCGATGCGCAGTCGCCCCTCGCCAAAGCCTGTCTCGACTGCTTTCGTCGCACCTCTTCTGATCATGCCAACGCCTTCTGGCGAGTTTTTGTTGCGAGTTCGTCCGGGCGTGGACCCAAGACGAGCAGGGCATTAGCTTCAACCCCGCCCCACCACGGGTCTCGCGTGCTCGACAGCCTTGCCACATCCTGCGGAGTGAGTCCCACGACCGAGGGATTGAAGCCAAGCTTTTGACCTTGGGTCACCAGTGCCTCACGGATTTCTTGGAGCGCGCTTTCTAGCTTTTCGGATGGCGTAACCACTGCGATGTCGAGATCGCTGTCTGGACGGTCCTCGCCCCTCGCCACGCTGCCGTAAATCCAGGCTGCGAGTACGTTCGGCCGAACTGCGGAAACCGCCTCAGTGACTACAGCGCGAATGTTGGAATACCGAAGCGCCTCCTGCTCAAAGAGGGCTTCCAGTGATGTCGCCAGTGGATGGCGATCATTCAACCGATAAAGACGAGCCCTGCCCGTTCCCTCTGAAGATACGATGCCAATCCCCTCCAAGGTTGCGAGAGCAGACCATACGCTTGCCCTCGCAAGCCCACTACGAGCCGCAAGCAATGGCGAAGAAAGCAAGCCGCCGTGCCGGGATAATTCCCGGAGCAATCTTACGCTTGCGTCGGTGCCGAGCATAATGGTGAGTGGATAGCGCAAAGCGCTTTGAGCGGTCGAGCGTGCCATCGCGTAAGTTCCTTCTGCTCTCGCAGCCATAGCACATCGATTGCCGGATATCAAATCTGATGTTTCGTTTTCTAAACAAATGTCCTGTTATCTGAGTCTTGGCGGTTGCTGCGCCGCTGTCACGAATATATCCGAGCGATGTTGATCGTCTCGAGCGACGGCGAAAGCCGGGCTTGATCCCTACGCAAGAATATCGCGCATCTAAGATGCGCGAAATTCCCAGACATCTGACCGCAGGCCTGAATTATCGCGCATCTGTAATGCGCGATAATTCTGTGCCGCGCCTCGCAAGCGCACCCCATCTGCGCGCTGAACCAGCGGAGCGGGTTCAGCTCGTCCAGGGTGTGTTTGTCGATTCGCAGCGGCCGACCTTGCACATACGGTAGTTGCCCGCAGCGAGTGTGAGCTTTGCCAAAGCAGGCCTTGCTAAACTTCTGCTAGTCCATTTCAGGGGAATGGAGGCCGTGCCTATTGCCCTGTCGACGTTGCGACACGGCAGCGATTGGGGCACATTCCAAGCCATGTGCAATCTCTACAACATCACGACCAGCCAGGAGGCCATCCGTCAGTGGACCCGCGCCTTGCGCGACATCCTCGGCAATCTCGAACCCTCCATCGACATCTATCCCAACCAGCCCGGCCCGGTGGTGCGCAATGCGCCGGACGGCGAACGCGAATTGGCCAATCTGCTGTGGGGCATGCCGACGCCACTGGAGCGGGTGAAGGGCAAGGCCGACTATGGCACCACCAATATCCGCAATCCGCAATACGGCCATTGGCAGCAATATCTCGGCATTGAGAACCGCTGCGTGGTGCCCGTCACCAGCTTTGCCGAGCCCAGCCCGACGCCCGGCGACAAGGACCCCGAGACCGGCATTCAGCGCAACTACTGGTTTGCACTCGGCGAGGACCGCCCGCTGTTCTTCTTTGCCGGCCTGTGGACGCGCTGGCATGGCCTTCGCAAGGTCAAGGACGGCCCCGCCGATCACCAGGTCTATGGCTTCATGACGACCCAGCCCAACACGCTGATCGCGCCGATCCACGAAAAGGCAATGCCGGTGATCCTGACCACGCCGGAAGAAACCGAGACCTGGCTGACGGCGCCATGGTCCGAGGCAAGGCACCTGCAGCGCACGGCGCCCGATGATGCGCTGGTGATCGTCGACAAGCCGGCGACACAGATCAAGTTTCCGCAGCAGGCGCCGGCGCAAGGCTCGTTGTTTTAGCGCTTGAATTTCTGCAGCACCCAGATGTAGCTCTTGGGCGGATGGTCCTGGTCGATGAACTGCGTCTTCATCGTCGTGTCCTTGCGGCGGCATCGTTTGCACCTGAACCTGATCGCTTCCAGCGGCTTGCTCCAGCCCACCACCTGGGCCACGTCATTCGCCCTGAAGCGTCCGACATGGTAGCAGTGGCCGCACTCCACGATGAGCAGCATGTTGGCCTTGGCGGCACGCCCAACGCTGTCCATCGGCCCGGCCATGGCTCATTTCCGGGTCGAGTAACCCTCGGGGAGGGGAAGCAGGCCAAGCTCCGCCATCCGGTAATCGGGCTCCTTCTCCGCTACGCTGGCCAGCACCTCGTGCAATTTCTCGACAAGCCCGCAAAGCTGCCAGAACAGCTCGCCATGCGCCTTCAGATGCAGCTGCGACGACAGCACCGTCTTGCGCAGGCTCAAAGCGTCCCTGATGATCGCCTCCGCATCCCTCGCCGACAGCCTGTCAAACCGGCTTTTTCGTCTGCCCATCGCGGCTCTCCTCGATTTGTGAGCACCGCCCCGCCTACTGACAAATAGGAAGGCATTCCTCGCAGAGTCAATTCGCTCTTGACATTTTTGTTCCGTTTTTGTTCACTTAGCAAAGGAGGTTTGGAGCAACGGCCATGGACCACATTGTGAGACTGGACAGCCGCCAGGAGGCTGCGCTGCAGGCGATCGCCGACAGATTCATAGCCCAGCACAAAGGCGACGCGGTGAAGGCGCTCAAGGAAATGATCGTCCTCAATGGCCACCTCCAGGACCGTCTTGACGAACTCTCGGCTCCGCGACGGGCAAACATCAGGAGGAACGACAATGGGCACTATTCGCCTAGACGCTGAAGCCAGAGCTGAACTTCATTCTGAGGCGGTCAAGCTCATCGCCCGATACGACAGCCCGCTTGAGACCGTAAAGGCGCTCATGGCTTATAACTGCGAGCTTGAGACTCAAATTCTGGCCCTCGCTCACCGGCATCCCGGACTGGTGGCGCTCGGTTACGACGACACGCCGCCAATCTTGGGATGAGCCATGACCGTCGGAACGGCCCTCATGCCGCCGGACGGGTATGGTGATGACGGCGAGTGACTCAGCAGGTTCGAGATGCAACGAGCCCGGACGATTCGCGACAAGTATGCCAACCGGGGCCGAGCCAGCCGGTGACGCCAGCTCGCTTCTCTTCAGCATGACCGGGTCGAGTTGACCATGCAGGATCTTATCAGCTTTTTGGAAGCCAACTC
The DNA here is from genome assembly GCF_040320365.1 of Mesorhizobium sp. M0701. Classification (NCBI taxonomy): domain Bacteria; kingdom Pseudomonadati; phylum Pseudomonadota; class Alphaproteobacteria; order Hyphomicrobiales; family Phyllobacteriaceae; genus Mesorhizobium; species Mesorhizobium sp. M0701. The sequence goes on along the minus strand of NZ_JAMYPO010000010.1, from coordinate 173,689 downwards.
CGCGCTGATGCTGGCCAACCCGGCCGCCTTTGCCAGTCTTGCGGTTCTTTTCGGAGGAGGCGGATTTGCGGTCGGCCGCTATTTGTTGACCGAGCGTCTGGCCAATCTGGAAAGCCGCATTGCCAGGCGTGACGAGGAAATTGCTGAGCTGAAGACTGGGAAGAAAATGCAAGATGACGAGCCGCCAATGGTGCCTATAGTCGGCACTGCTGCAATAGGTCCAATCATTCGAAGCGACCCGGTAGCTCTGGCCATCGGACGAGCCCAACGCACCGGCCCGGCAACCACAAATGGAAGACGACGAGCATACTGAAGGCCAGCCGTCCTCTCTGCAAAGAAGCGCGGAAAATGATTGTTTACTGCCTTCGACCCACGATAGCCGCAGCCTTGGCCAATCACTATCCAACTGAATACCAGGGCGAAGGCCAGATGCCATGCACCGAGTGACACCAATGACTCGCCGATCTGTTGCTGAAGATCTCGAAAGCGCAGCTCAGCGCATAGCCGAAATGTCTCGCGCGAACTTGCAGATCCTTCTGCGTCGCGCTGCTTTGATGCTCCGAAACGTCGGTGGCGTGCCGCTGGAGCCCGCGACCGCAGATGCACTCGATTCCATAGCGGCCGAGATGAAAATCGGCAGGCCAGACCTTATCCAGATCATCTTGGGACAATGGCTGGAAACGAATGCCTATCTGCCGGTTCGGACGATTGACGAGGAAAGCGAGACGGACGGGAGCGCGTAGTTATCCTCAGCTAACCTCGACGCCTGATCGCTGAGCGATTTTCCGTGTCTTTCGAAGTGTCCTGTTCAAAGCGACCGAGAAGGGGAACGCGCAAGCTTCGTTCCCGTCCACATAGGAAGCGAAAACGCGAACGAGGCGGACAAGGACAATCTGAGCGGTGTCGTCATCCTGGTTCCCTTGAAAGCCGAAGCGGCGTCGTGAAAGGGTGGCGAAATTTTGTGCTCGCGTTCGACTATCAAGTTGAAATCGGCAATTGGCGTCCGGCCCAAAGCCAGAAGGCGCCCTGCCCGCGGCGATCCGGTGAATCAGTCTGTTGGGAATGAGCCAAGTCGTTTCGGTATCATGCGATGATACGTTTGCTGGAGGCAGCAGTTGATACGTTCGTTCAAAGACAGAGCCAGCAAGGCCGTTTCGGAAGGCAAAGCACCGAAGGGTTTCCCGTCGGACCTCGTCCGTCCACTCAGCGGAAGCTGTTCATGATCGACAACGCTGCTGAATTGGCGGACCTCAAGACGCCGCCAGGTTGAGGCGCTGAAAGGCAATCGTGCCGGTAAGCATTCGATCCACATCAATGATCAATTCCGTGTCTGCTTTCGGTGGGTAGATGGGGCGGCAGAGGATATTGAAATCACCGACTATCACTGAGGATATCGTGACCGCCCATGCCCTAACGCAAACAACCTACGCAAACCAACGCATCGCTCACTGCCAGGAGCTTCACAATGTTGAACCTCGACACCCCGATCCATCCAGGAGAAATCCTTCGCGAGGAATATCTCGCACCGCCTGGCCTGAAGCCCTATACGCTGGCGAAGAAGCTGCATGTACCGCGCACCCGCATTGAGCGCTTGACGCACGAGGCGACCCCGATCACTCCGGATACTGCTCTGCGCCTGGCCAAGTTCTTCGGCACCACGCAGATGAACATTGCAGGCCAGCTATGATCTCGCGGTCGAAGGCAGAGCGAAGCAGGCCGAGATTGCTGAGATCGAACAGCTCGAAGTCGCGGGCTGAACAGTTTTGCTATCGCGGCACCCGACTGGTGACATAGCGGCATAGAACCGACATGGCGGCGCAGAGCCATCTGGGCGAGGCCGCATCTTAGACACAATATTCGCCTTCCGGTCCGCAACAGCCGTGAATGACATCATCGGTCAATCCAGCGCGCGCAGATAGCGGATGGGGCGCCCACCAGCAATCCGCTCAGCGGCTGTGGCTATGGATTGGCGTCGATGCCGAAGTGGCGGTAAAGATCACCGATTGTCCCCGACTGGCCAAAGTGCTCGACGCCGAGACTACGCGTGCGGTGGCCGTAGATTGAGCCCAGCCAGCCGTGTGCCGCTGGGTGGCCGTCTGCGACGGTGACGATCGCACAATGGGCTGGAAGGTCGGCGAACAGCCTTTCGACATGGCTTCTGGCATGAACAAGGCCGCTCACGTGCGCGACTTGCCGCCGTCCAGCCTGCGTTCAACCGGTCGGCCGAGGTCACCGCCAAAAGACCGACGTCGCGACGATCCTCCGCCATCATACCCACCGCCTCGATGGCTTCCGGCGCGACGGCTCCTGTATAGGCGACGATCACCTCGGGATTCGGACCCGGACGCCGCAGCCAATAGCCGCAGCGTCGAATAGTACGCCGCCCCGCGCCGTAGCGACCGAGCATTGAAAAAAGCTACACAATAGCGTAATGATGGATACGCGATTGGAGCTACACATATGACCTTGAACATCCGAAACGATGAAGCTGACAAATTGGCGCGGGAGCTTGCCCGCCTCGACCGCACCAATATCACCGAAGCGGTGATATCCGCTCTCCGTGAGACAATCCGAAACCGGATGCAAAAGGAGCGGCCGCGCGAGACTGCAAAGAAGATTCTGGCAAAACATGGCCTGTCATTCCAACCTGATCGAAAGCCGGTCCCACAAGAAGCCTATCACGACCTGGATCACGATCTGCAGGGCGACGAATAATGTTCGTGGATGCCTGTGCCATCGTGTCGATGATGGCTGGCGAGGACACGGCCGATAGCTATGAAGCCGCCTTGCTGGAAGCGCCCTCCCCCCTCACATCGACGCTCGCCGCGTGGGAGGCGATTATTGTTCTATCCCGGCCGGACCAGCTGAATTGCCCGTACAGCGCCGCCGAGGCGGTCGTGGTCGAATGGCTGGAAGCCAGAAGAATCGCGCTTCGCGAGCCAGGATCGCCGCTGCGGGTACTGTCCTATGCCGTCGCGGTTGCCGAAAAACAGGGAATTGGCAAACGCTACCTCAGCAATTTCGATTGCTTTCACTACGCCTATGCCAAGACGATGCGCGCGCCGCTGCTGACGCTCGACGGGCTCTTGTGCGAAACCGACGTGAAGACCCTGCCACAACGGCGCTTTCCGCGGAAAAAAAGCCGTAGCCGGAACGCGCCCCCATAGGGCGCTGTGTGTATGCATTGCGATGAAGTCGGGGGAGCCGTTCGCCTTGGCGGCGCTCTGGGAGAATTGGCGCGACCCCGCTATCGGCGGCAACATCCGCTTCACGGTGCTGACCTGTGAGCCGAATCCGCTCATGGCGACGTTCCACAACCGTGTGCCGGTCATACTGGCGCCCGAAGAATACATGATTTGGCTGACGGACCCCGAACCGGAACATCTCATGAAGGCGTTCCCAGAAGAGCTGCGACCATGTGGAAGTTTGGCCGCGACGTCGGCAACCCGAGAAACCGCCGCCCAGTTCAACCTCGGTGCTGTCCGGAACGAATTGCAGCATGCGCTGCGCCAAGCGGCGAAGAAGCATAGGATCGGATTCAAACCGATTCGCCGAAGTATTCAGTGGAGCTCTGACCAGAGCGCAGCCTAACGTCCCACGAAGGCCCGCGACTGCATAGGCTAACTTTCTTGAATTGCGCATAATGCCTGCTCTCGACCTCGTAGCGAATCTAGAAGACAAGCTTGAGGCTACGGAGAGAGTTCCAAGTCGGAGTGGTTTCCAATTCGGTGAAGTCACCAGCCGCGATCTCCCTGGCATGTTTTCAACAGCGCTCCGGCGATTGCGCGGGCAAGCGAACCGCCGACACTTATTCGCAGTACGCCAGCCTCCGCAATCTGATCAAAGGTCAAGCCGGGTGCACCATGGCCCACGAATCGGCAATCCCTTCGGGGGTATCGGCGTATCCGTTCTCCAAATCCGCCGACACCGGAATATCGGTCGAAGCTGCTATTTCAGCAGCGTAGGTCAAGCTTTCAGCGCGGCTGACCTCCCGCGTTCCGTCTTTCTTGCCTTTCGATAAGGCGTAGTCTGAAGATGTGGTTGCCAGCGCCTTCAGCCCAACCCCGTCATTATTGGAGCGCCGGCAATGTCCCATCGATTTGGAATGACAAAGCAGCCCGTTTTGTGAAGAGCACGAAAACATTCGACTTTTTGGGATCGACTTATCGTCAGTGGCGTTGCCTTTATCTCCCGGCGCCGCGCAATTGGAGCGGCGCTGCTGAGGAGGCAAGCAACGATGCTGCAAACCTATAGTCGCGACGTCGCGGAGATCGACAATGCGAGGCGATCGTCTCGATCACTTGCCACACTCTTGCAGCGCTCTTCCAAGTTCCTGTCGTCGTCATTCTCGTTTTGGACGGCAAAGTGGTTTCCGTCGAGAAAGTCGGCAAAGTAGCACTCCAGGAAGCAGAGATCGAGGCGGCTTAATCGTCGCTGGCAACGGGACTTGTCGTGAGCGCCGGAGTCTATCCGGCGTTGACCTCCCGCTTTGACTTTTGACCCGTGAAAACAACGGCAGGAGGTCCCCGCGCCGCGATCGGGCTCGCATTCGAACGCCCGCCGGTTCCACCCAGATGCGCTCGCCGAACACGTCTGGAAGGGCACGCTGGCCCAATACGGCGGCCGTCTGCACCACCAGGATAACGGGAAGACCGAGGTTATCGTCTTCGACTATGTTGATGAGATGGTCCCAGTGCTGGCGCGCATGGCAGCAAAACGGCGAACGGGATATCGGACGCTCGGCTATAGGGTTGAGTGATCCGCCGCCGGCCGCTCATCGGCTGAAGTCCAGTTCCGTTCCGGTTCGCAGACGTTCCATATAGGCGCGATAGGCGAAACTGCGGTCGCGCTTCTTTCCCGTCGTTTCCACGAGGATACCGATTTCGGCCAGCACCTCGATGGCGCGGGCTGCGGTCGGCTTGCTCGTGTCGAGCAGCTTCATCGCCGATGCGACGGTCACGATCGGATGCCGCGGAAGCCGCTCGAACAATCGAAGAGCTGAAACGGATACGGATTCGACACCGAGCAGCCGCGTGCGATCCGCGCTGACGAGGTTGAACAATTCACGCGCCGAGCCGACAGCTTCATCGGCGATCGTGGCGATGCCATCGAGAAAAAAATCGATCCAGCCCTCCCAGTCGCCCTCTAGCCGCACGAGATTGAGGCGCCGGTAGTATTCCTCGCGATGACGCTTGAAGAAGAGGCTGAGATAGAGAAGCGGAGCCCTCAAGAGTCCCCAGTGTTCCAGCAGGAGGGCGATCATCAGGCGCCCGATCCGCCCATTGCCATCGAGATAGGGGTGAATGGTTTCGAACTGGGCATGCAAGAGACCCGTCCGCACGAGCTTCGGCAGCTGGTCGTCGGCGTGGATGTATTTCTCTAAAGAGCTGAGAAGCTGAGGGAGTTTCTCGGAAGGCGGCGGAACATAAGCCGCGTTCCCGGGACGGCTTCCGCCAATCCAGTTCTGGCTGCGGCGGATTTCTCCGGGCTGCCTGCTTCCGCCGCGCACGCCGCGCATCAACCGCTTGTGTGCTTCGTTCAAGAGCCGCAGGGAAAGCGGCAGACCATGCTTCGACGCGAGCTGGTTGCGCGCGTAGGCAAGGGCGTCGAGGTATTTTGTCACCTCCTCGACATCGGCGTTGGGTTGGGGCTGTTCCTCGGCTTCAAAAGCGAGAAGGTCGACGAGCGATGCTTGCGTGCCCTCGATCTGAGACGAGATCACCGCTTCCTTGCGCACGAAGGCGTAGATGAACCAGTCGAGCGAAGGCACCATCTCGCCCGCCAGATCGAGTCGGACAAGCGCCTGCTCGGCTTGCCCAAGGCGGCGTTTGAGCTTGGCGTCGATGACAAGCACCGGCCGCACCGGCGGCAGATCGAAGGGGACGAAAGCACCAACCTTCTCGCCGCCTGCGGTCACGCTTTCGTACCGGCCTGTTGTGCGCTTCGGCATGACTTGGCGGCTCAACCCGGGGGGACGACGTTGTTCCAACGGCCGGACGCAAGGAACGCTTATGTTCTCTGTCGGCCACGCTGAGAACGAACTCTTTACTAGTCAGAGTTCTTAGTCAATAAATTGTTCCTAGTGGTTTCCGCCTGATAAGAGTCCCGGGTGGGATTCCCTTTTGCCTGTGCGCATGCGAATCTGGCGCATGCGCACTGGAATATCTCTCACCGTCTCGCCTTCTGATCATCGGCGCCTGGCTGGTCAGCGACCGCAACGCAACAGTGTCGTGATTCCGACCTGTAGGGTCACCCATGGTTCTAAATCTGCTCATCGGCACGATCGTCATAAGCCTGACGGTGCTGGTTCATACCTTTGGCCTTATCGCCGTCACACATGCGATGGGATATCTTATCTCCCGCTTTCGCATGCACGGGCGCCGCAGCCGTATCATGGCGATGATCAGCGTGGTGATGGGTCTCCTTGCCGGCATGACCGCGGAGGTGTGGCTCTGGGCCGGGCTATACCGGTTGCTTGATATCTTCGCCGATTGCGAAACGGCGTTGTACTTTTCCACCATCACCTTCTCGACGGTCGGCTATGGCGACATCGTGCCAGCTCATGCGTGGCGTGTCCTGGCGGCGCTGGAGGGCGTGAACGGGTTCTTGCTCATCGGCTGGTCGACCGCCTACCTGATCGCAGCCGGGACCCGTATCGGACCGTTCAAGGCCGGTGAGCATTTCTGACCAATCAATGCGCAGACTTGCTCCCGATCAATGATTGCGTGGCATTCTGTTGGTAGGCTTTCTGGATGGGTGCTTAGGCAAGAGAGGTTTGCCTTCTGCTTCTTTCGGCGAATTGACTATGTGCTGATCGGAGGAAAGAAATCAGTTTCGGGAGGATAAGTATGGGCGAAGATCTATACGGCCATCATGCTGACCGCATTCAAGCGGCGATCGCCTCGGACGCTGCGGCGACGTCGGCGTTGGTTGCGTCCTGGCGCCGGTCTTCCAATTTGCATCGGCTCGATCCAGCTGACCGCAGCCCTCCACATTATCTGACAGAGGCCGAACTGGGGCAGGCCCGGCTACGCATCGAACCTCTCGTCAACGCCGCGCAATCAAGTCTCGATCGTCTCTATCTTGCGGTAGGCGGCGTCGGATGCTGTGTCCTACTCGCCGATCGTGACGGCGTGCCGATCGAACGGCGCGGCGCGCCCGTCGACGACAAGACGTTTCATTCCTGGGGTTTGTGGACTGGTTCGGTCTGGAATGAGGAAAGCCAGGGCACCAACGGAATTGGCACCTGTCTTGTCGAAGGGCGCGCGCTGACAATTCACCGTGACCAACATTTCCATACGCGCAACACCCTACTCAGTTGCACCACCGCCCCGATCCACGATCATGAGGGGAATCTTATGGCTGCTCTTGACGTGTCTTCCTGCCGGGCTGACCTGATCGAGGCCTTCGCCAATCTCATTTCGATCGCCGTGATCGACGCGGCGCGCCGGATCGAGGCGGAGAACTTCAAGATGGCATTCCCGAAGGCGCGAATTCTGCTGGCGCCGGTGAGCGACAAAGGCTCCGGCGCGCTCATCGCCGTCGATGCCGACGAGCTCGTGGTCGGCGCGACCCGTTCGGCCCGCCTGGCACTTGGCATTACGCAGCAGTGCCTCGACAAACCGATGCCCGCCGCCGATCTGCTCGGTTGGGCTGAGAGTGACTCCAAAATTCTCGCTGAGGCAGAACGCGCAGCTCTACAGCGAGCGCTGGCACGGGCGGACGGAAATGTCTCCGCAGCGGCTCAGGCACTTGGGATTAGCCGCGCGACGCTTCACCGCAAGCTCAACCGCCTTGATGTTCACCGGACGCACTGACCTTTCGATCTGACTGTCGCAATTCTGCGACACATCGTCCCCGACCACTGTGACCGGTACGGTGACAACCACAGGCGGAAATCGCAAGTCTCTTCCGAAGCGTCGCATCCCGCGACGTCAGCTTTGGGAGGAATACGCATGAACAAGGTTGAATTCTCACGCTCGGTCAAAGCACCCTTCGACAAGCGCTACGGCAATTTCATCGGCGGCAAATGGGCCGAGCCCCGCTCCGGCCGCTACTTCGAGAACTTCTCGCCGGTGAACGGTCAGCTACTTTGCGAGGTGGCGCGCTCGGATGCCCAGGACATCGAGGTGGCCCTGGACGCGGCACATGCCGCCAAGGACGCCTGGGGGCGCACGAGCGTGGCCGAGCGGTCACTCATCCTCAATCGCATCGCCGACCGCATGGAGGAAAACCTCGATCTCCTCGCATGTGCCGAAACCTGGGACAACGGCAAGCCGATCCGCGAAACGACCGCCGCCGACCTGCCCTTGGCCATCGACCATTTCCGCTATTTTGCCGGCGCCGTGCGCGGCCAGGAAGGGAGCCTTTCCCAGATCGACGACGACACCGTCGCCTATCATTTCCATGAGCCGCTCGGTGTGGTCGGCCAGATCATCCCCTGGAACTTTCCGCTGCTGATGGCATGCTGGAAGCTTGCTCCCGCGCTTGCCGTGGGAAACTGCGTCGTGCTGAAGCCTGCCGAGCAGACCCCGGCTGCCATCCTGCTGTGGGCCGACCTTATTGGCGATCTGCTGCCGCCGGGTGTGCTCAACATTGTCAACGGCTTCGGCCTCGAAGCCGGTAAGCCGCTCGCGTCGTCGCCGCGCATTGCCAAGATCGCCTTTACCGGCGAGACCACGACGGGCCGGCTGATCATGCAATATGCCAGCCAGAACCTTATCCCCGTAACACTGGAATTGGGCGGCAAATCGCCAAACATCTTCTTCAAGGATGTTGTCGCCGAGGATGACGATTTCTTCGACAAGGCGATCGAAGGCTTCGTCATGTTTGCGCTAAACCAGGGCGAGGTCTGTACCTGCCCGAGCCGCGCGCTCATCCATGAATCGATCTACGATACGTTCATGGAACGCGCCCTCAAGCGCGTCGAGGCGATCGTGCAGGGCGATCCGCTCGATCCGGCGACGATGATTGGCGCCCAGGCCTCGTCCGAGCAGTTGGAGAAGATCCTGTCCTATATCGACATCGGCCGCCAGGAAGGCGCGGAGGTGCTGACCGGTGGCGCCCGCAATGTTCTGCCTGGTGATCTCGCCGGCGGCTACTACATGAAGCCTACGGTGTTCAAGGGCCACAACAAGATGCGCATCTTCCAGGAAGAGATCTTCGGACCGGTGGTCTCGGTCACGACCTTCAAGGACGACGACGAAGCGCTCAGCATAGCCAACGATACGCTCTACGGCCTCGGCGCCGGTATCTGGACACGCGACAGCAATCGCGCCTACCGGTTCGGCCGCGCGATCCAGGCGGGCCGCGTCTGGACCAACTGCTACCACGCCTATCCCGCGCATGCGGCCTTCGGCGGCTACAAGCAGTCTGGCATCGGCCGCGAGACACACAAGATGATGCTCGACCACTATCAGCAGACCAAGAACATGCTGGTCAGCTATAGCCCGAAGAAGCTCGGCTTCTTCTGATCACCTCTTTGTCTCACAGGCGCGGCCCGCGAGGGGCCGCGCCCATAATGACTGGAAACCGGATTAGACTATGCATGCAAAAGTCACGGCGACGCCGGAAGCCCTTGAACTGATCGCGGAAATTGTTGCCGAGCACGGACCAGTGCTGTTCCACCAATCCGGCGGCTGCTGCGACGGGTCTTCGCCGATGTGCTATCCGCTTGCTGGCTTCATCGTCGGCGATCAGGATGTGTTGCTCGGCCACATCGGCGACGCGCCCTTCTATATCGGGGCTTCGCAATTCGAGGTCTGGAAGCATACCGATCTCATCATCGACGTAGTGCCTGGCCGCGGCGGCATGTTCTCCCTCGATAACGGACGGGAGAAGCGATTCCTGACTCGGTCGAAGATCTGCGCTGTTCAGATCGGGAGGTAGCCTTCCCATCCGACTGCCGCCGATGGTCAGACCGCTACCGAATGCCTGGCCTTGCCGGTTTCGAAATATTTGTCGAACTTTGTCGCGATGCTCCTGACAAAGGGCCGGCTTTCCGCAGGCACGACGAAGCGGTCACCATCAAGTTCAAGCAACCAGCGATCGGTTCTTCTTGGATGTGCAGCCGCTGTGGGGGTCCGTCGCCTTTCTCACGGGCGGCGAGCTCCTTTCGCGAAGGCGGTGTTGGTCAGAGAACCTTTAGCGCAGTTCAAGTTAGCTGGTTGCCATTGGGGGGACTAATGTCCCCTCCTCTTTTGCAGCAGCCAGGAATGCCTTACGAGCCTCCTCAGGTTCCATCTCGTCGAATATCACGGCCATGCAAACGCGCACCGCGAGGTCCCAGCAAGGGCCACGTTTGGTCCACTTCATCAGCTCCTCGCCGGCTGCCTCGGCGTTGTTGACGTTGCGGATGATCCCGGGACGCTCCGTCTTGACGGGGACCGGAGGGTTGAACCAATGGAGTGCCATACAGTCACTCTTTGTCGGCCCTATCAAGTTCCTCCAGGAAAGACCTTTGCTCAGCCGGCAGTTCCCGTTCTACAGGCAGATTTAGCAGGTTGCGAAGGTAATTGCGGATTACCTCTAACTATTGAAAATGGCGCAGGACGGCGCGCTTTGTTGCGATGCCACAGTGACTGAAGTTGGCTGACAGCTACTCGCCACAGTCGAAAGCCACGCAGAGGCCCATGGCAGTTGCTGCCTCGACGATCGCCTCGGTCAGTTCTTCATCGGAGGCCACCAAATAAGGCGCAGCCTCCCGCGCTTCGCGCAGCGCCGCTTTTATCGAGACCGTGTCGCGACGGTCCACCCTATTGAGGAGTACGGTGATTGCTTGCTCTAGAAGTGGACCGACCCTTCGCGCGACGCTCATCCAGCCCTCCCCAGGGACACGCCGAAGTGGACTCTACTCCTACCTCCGAATCGTACAATTGTACGGTGCTGGCCGCAACAGTCAGGAATGTTTGGTTGAAAAATTCGTCCGGGTGATCGGATAATTGGGCGCGCGAAGAGGTCCGGACGCCCCGTGGTGCCAAGCACTGTTGCTTCGCCGTCGATGATTGCCCGCTTTGCGTCAATTCAGCCGCAGCCCGGACGATTGGGCTGTATCTGTCGGTCCAGTCGAAGCCGTTTCGCGTGAAGGCCTGCACCTTACCCCGTTGGATGATCAACTGCGTGCGATACCCATCATATTTGATGTCGTGAAACCACCCTGGGCCCTTGGGCGGCTTCTCGACCAGGGTGGGCATTTGGAACTCAATAAATGACAGCCGGCCAACGCCAGGCTCGGTGAGCATGCGCCCGCACTCCAGACATTACGATTTGAATCAATATCGCTGGTTCGAATCGGTTCCGAAACAAGGTGCACGCTGGCGGCGTTGGCATTTTCCACATATTAGCGATCCCTTGACTGTCGTCAAAGCCGCTCCAGAATCATGGGCATGGCTTGGGAAATTGCGGACATCAATATCGGCGATGAGGTGGCGATCACCGTGACGGTGCTGAAGCTGCTGGACGACGGAAGAGCTAGTGTCAGCATCCCCTCCTATGGTTTTCCGCATTCAGTCCCTGCTCCTAAAAGGTCCAAACCAGGTGACGAGCTACAGCTCACCGGCGAGGTCACGCGGGTCGACGAGGAAAATCGAAAGGTGACGGTGAAAGCTGGCGGGCTAATCACCGTGGATGCCGATACGATCACCGACTGGACGCCTGTTCGCCGCAAAAAGATGTCGCTTAGAGATGGGGCGGATTAGCGAACGCAGATCAAAGCATGGATTGCCGAGGATAATCCGCAAGGGCTGGCCGCCCTTGCTCTGGTGCGCATGGCATCGAGGACACCTGCCCGGCCGGCGTGCTGCCAATCGAGGAAGCTGCCTTGCCCAGGTGGCGCACTGTACGAAAATTACCAACTTCGTTAGCCGGGAACAAGCACTCTACATCAAACGTTTTTGCGAGACTGAACTCTCCTCCTCCGGCCTGGCTGTAGCGGCCCGCTGCTCTGTACGGGCAGCGGGCCTGAGGGGTCGCACATGCCGCAGCGCCTGCGTACCAATCGCACCTGCCTTAGTCCTCATGATTTGGCTATTTGCCAGCGCGTTTTCGATCGAATTTGCGCAGACGAAGACCTCGACCCTCTAAGCCAACAGGGCGAAATCCTGGCGCAAACGGTAGTGGCGACTTTTCGAAATGCTCACACTGACGAGAGCGAACTGCTGAAGGCAGTCAGGTCTCGTCGCCGAAATTGAGCAGCAAAATTTCACCCGACCGACAGGTCGGGCTGCAGCCATTCGGCCTTGTCCCCGGAGCAGCCCCGGGGAGCTAATCAAAGCGACCACCAATGATCGCGTCGCTTTGACTAGCCGCCGCGAAGGGATTGAAGGCCGTCCAGCAACGAGGCCCTAACTGCCAGCAAGATAAGCGTCACCGATTGCGGCTGGCGGTGTGGCGGTCGTTTTGCACCCTCACCATTCCGCTCTTGCCGAGCAGTCCCAGTCCTCAGCCGCTGTTCCCGTAGCCCGGCCGTTTGCCTCACATGCCTGCTCGTTCCCGTGTGACGGTCGCCTTCACGACGCTCGCACTTGCCGGCTTCCATCCAGACGAGCCAATCGAGCCCAAGCGCAAAGCCGTGCTGGACGCCATTGAGGCGCTGGAGAAGGCGACAGAGAAACCGACCGCGAAGTGATGCGATGCGCAGCCTAGGCCCCACACCGGCCAGGATCGACCCGGAATGGCCTTACCAGATCGCGCTGCCCGACGACCTATGTACCGGACAGAGCTTTGCGCTGATCCGCGAATTCTGCGGAGCGCGCGGGCTGGCCCCGAACGGTAGGCAGGTGCAGGCGATATGGCCGGATCATAAATACGAGAACTGGCGGCTCCACGCATGCCTTCTGCTAGTTGCCGACGTTTGATGTGGCGCAAAGGATCTGCAGAAGCTAACATAGCTTGTTCTTGGAGGCTGTCGTGCGTACGAGACGTTTCAGAAAGCCCGTCGTCGTTCAACCCGGCCGGATCGATCGCGACAGAGTTGTTGCGTCCGTATCGGACGCGGCCGAAGTTCTGCTGAGGGATTGGCCGAGGCCGGCGGGCAAGTCGCGGCTCGCCGCAATCGAAGCATGCCTTGCCGTAATCCGTGGAGAAAAACCACCAAGGATAGCTCGCCAGGCGTTCATCGCTGCTGCCAAGGAGGCCAGGATATTGCTCGCGGAAGAAATTTAGGCTTACCCAGCACCCGTATGGGCATGCCCTTGAAGCACGGAGCGCTGCTGGATTCAGCGGCTTTAATCGACCTCTCCTGCCCCGTCAGGATACGAGGACGTGAAGACGCAAGCCGTGCTGAAGCTTGTGTTGTGGCGTGAGCCGCGCTTACTGAACCGCGAAGCCAGGCAGCTCATTCCCAGCCAGGCCACCTAGACCATCTAGACCTGACGGCATGGCCCGAACGTCGTGCACTGTCAGGCTTTGGCCTTGCGCTTTGCTGGTGCTTTTTTGGGCGGCGTTTTGTCAACCGCCTTGCGGCCGAGACCGGCAGCTTTGGCAAGCGCAGACCGCTGAGCCGCATAGCTGGGCGCTACCATAGGATAGTCCCACGCCAAACCCCACTTGGCTCTGTACTCATCAGGTGTCATGCCAAGCAAGCCCAGGTGGCGCTTCATCGACTTGAACTTGCGCCCGTTCTCAAGGCTTATAATGTATTCGGGAAAGATCGACTTCTTAGGATTTACCGCGGGCGTAAGTATTGGCGATGGTGCAGCGACCGGCTCAGCTAGGCCAGACAACGCAGAATTGACACTGGCGATCAAATTCGGCAGATCCGCCACCGGCGTTGCGTTGCTCTGGACATAGGCTGCGACGATATCTGCTGTCATCCCTAGCAAATCAGCCCTTCGCTGCCCAATTGCTTCATCCATCAAAATCGTTCCCGTGTTGATCTCCGGCGTTCCTATTTGGAAAATTCGGCCTGCGCAATTGCAAACAACGATTATTTGACGCTAGATTACTCCAAGGCCGACTTTGCTGGTCATCCCCTGCGACATGCGTGTATGCGGCCAATTTCCCTTCAGGTGTAGCACCCTCATTCACCCAAATGCGATCAGCAGATCGTTGGCATTATCTGGTCGCCGGCCTTGATCTGGACTTCGGGCATGGTGCTGTCACGCTCGGCATGCAGCGCCGTTCCATCTCATCGCTTCGATCGAAAACAGCAGATCGCCGGCCTTCACCGCCTGGACGGCAGCGACCGAGAGCGCCGAGACGACGCCAGACATCGGCGCGCCGACACGCGAACACAGCCCAGGATGACAACGTGTGTTCGCGAGATGTCAGGCGTTCAAGATTTTCGCTTCCTTGGCGGCGCTGAGAAATGCCACGCGGGCAATCTCCGGGGCCTTATCGCCGCCGAGCAACGCATCAGGTCAGGCGGCGTTTACGCGTTCGACTCTACCTTCACCGCGAAAAAGCGCCTGTCGATACCTCTCGGAGCCGCTTAACCAATCCATGGGTATAGAGGCTGAGATTATTCAGGGGCGATCGCTGAAAAATTCAGAGATGGGACACAGGAGACCTAACCAGAGGAGCGTAACACCCCTCCTCCTTGGCAGCAGCCTCGAAAACCTGACGGACCTCTTCCACGCGGTCCCGAAGGGCTTCTACGCTTGCACACCCTTCCTCCACTATCTTGGTCCACTTCATAAGTTCCTCGGCGGCACCCTCGACATTGTTGCACCCGTAGGTGGCCCAACATCGGTCGGTCTTGACGTACAGCGGAGGGGAGAACCAATGGGTTGCCATGGGTGGAAATTAGAGGGGACTTCCTCAGTAACCAGCTACCGGTCGCGAGTTTTGATAAACTTTCCAATCACCAGCTCTAGTCAGAGGCGACCGTAACGTCCCCTCCTCCTCGGCAGCAGCCAGGAATGCCTTACGAGCCTCCTCAGGTTCCATCTCGTCGAATATCGCGGCCATACAAACGCGCACCGCGAGGTCACCAAGGGCCACGCTTCGTCCACTTCGTCAGCTCCTCGCCGGCCGTCTCGGCGTTGTTGACGTGGTGGATGATCCCGGGACGCTCGGTCTTGACGAGGACCGGAGGGGAGAACCAATGGGTTGCCATGAGCGGAAATGTAGGGCGAGGAATTTCGTCGGCCGATTCTTGCTTCCGCAGCTCAAACTCTTCTGAAAGCTCCCGCGCCAGTGCGGCAAGCGTCGGTGTCAGAGTTGGTTCGCCCACAAACCTTAGGAGCCTGCGCAGCTTCCGGCAGTAGCCTTCCGAACTGATCATCCCCCGGAAGGCACGTCCCCTACGTAGCATGGCCATAAGGGTCACTGAAGGTTCCTTCTGGTTCGTCGAAGGCCATAGAAAACCCACGCTGCCAAAGTGATGGCGCTCCAATCAGCCTCGACCTGCTCTCGCCGCTCAAGCTCCTGCAGCAATGCAGCAAGGGACGCCGGCAGTTTCTCGTCGACTTCGAGACCAAGCCTGTTGCGGAGCATCTGACGATTATCTTCTGAGCTGATCAGCCGTTGAAAGGCTGTCGCTGCTGTTGGTCGTGCCGGCATAACGTCGTTCCCACATTCGGTCTGAAACACTTTCGTTGCGAAAGGGTTCCGAAGGGGATGCGAATAATTTGGTGGGTGCGCGCGCGAAGTTTCCCGTGCCCCTCTCGATCCCATAGACGGTTGACCAATGGGTTGCCATGCGGCTATTCGCGAAGATCGAACCCGACAAACAGGCCAAAGGCTGGGGCAACGTTGACAATAAGCTCCACCAGCTCGCAGTCAGTTTCCGCCAGATGTGGCCCGTCTCGGCGCACCGCTGCGACAGTGTCTTTGACGGAGATGATTTGGCCGCGACGGGCTTGTAGGATCAGCTCGTGAACAAGGTGTTTGGCAGTCACTTTGTCGGGTCGGCAGTTCGTCCAAACGTTCATACGAGGCCTTCCACCTCAGCGAGAACCCAAGTGGCAATTTATGGATCATTCCACGGAAAAATCAATGTTCGAAGGAATAAAGGACTGAATCTTTGGGAGAAATTTCTCCTCCTACGGGGAGAGATACATCTTGGCTTCCTTTGCGGCAGCCTCAAAGGCCTTTCGCACCACCTGAGGGTCAATCGGATCGCCCTCCAGGTCTGACAGACAGAGGGTCACCGCCTTGTGCCAGCGAGGTCCTCTGCGGGTCCACCTCTTGAGCTGCTCAAGGGCTGCCCTCGCATTGTTGCAGCCATGCCTGTCGCCGGTTTCAGTCTTCACGAACACCGGAGGGACGAACCAATGGGTTGCCATTGAGGGATAGTTAGGGGAGGTGGGAATGTTTGGAAGGATCTCTGAGCCGGTGATCGACTTTGGCTCGCGCGAAGAGCCACGGGATCTGCTAATCAGGAAAAAGCATACCCTCCTCCTCGACAGCAGCCAGAAAAGTCGCTGCGCGCCATTGAAGGCGGTGGGCATACGACCTCTGGCTAGCCCCGCTTACGTTCCCAGACGGGCAGCGCCTAACCTTCAAGTCGCACGACCCAGAGCGGATGAAACTAAAGCCGCTTCCGTTCCCGGCAGTTCGAACAGCATGGGCAGATGGCGACACTCGGCTTCGTCCACGATCAGCTCCTCGATAGTCGCGATGGAAAGATGGCTTTTGAGGCGCAGCCGGACAACCGCCGCGAATTTGTGAACGGGGACCGGTACCGCGCCGGCGTGATGGGCTAGCAGAGTTTTGATCTCAGCAACTACCTTTGGATCGACGGCGTGGGGCAATGGCAGCATGAGAGCACTCCTTTCGGAAGTAACTCTAAGCGGATCAGGGCGATGAGTCTGGCCGCGTACGCTTTTAACCAAATGCGCGGACATCATTGGACGTCAGATCACGCTCCTTAGTGGCTGCGTGCATTAGAGCGGCGGGCGCCGGCTGCATAGCCAATCGTGAAGCAAGATGAACCTTTCCCGCATTTATACCGGGCAAGTCTTCCCAAACGTCGAAGGCACCGATCTGCCCGACCTCGAAGCTGCAAAACAAGAGGCGGTAAGAGCCTTGGTCGAAATCACCAAAGATAAGCTGCCTCAATTGGTGCGGTGACGATCAACCTCCTGCATGACCCCGTGGCCTCGCATATGGGTCGGCGGCCCGCCGGTGAAGAGCCTGAGCGGCCAGTTGACGGCCGTCGAAAATGACTATTAAGTTCGGTCACAGAACGAATTAATCGGAGCTGCTGTTGAACGACCTGCCGCGCATTTCTCGTCAGTTCTCCCAGCGCTCCGTCATGGAGGCGATCGTGCAAGGTGGGCCGATCTCGCGCGCTTCGATCGCAAAGCAGACCGGCTTGTCCAAGCAGACAATCTCCGAGATCGTCAGGGCACTCGAGCAGGAAGGCTGGGTGCAGGAGACAGGGCGCACGAGCGGACATGTCGGACGCACGGCTGTCACTTACGAACTCGTATTTGACGCGGCCTACATCGCGGCCGTCGACCTCGGCGGCGCCAAAGTCCGGGTCGCCCTCACCGATCTTGCCTGCCAGATATTCGCGGAGGAAACGGCGCCGACCGATCCTCGGGGCGGACAGTTCATCGTCGACCAGATCGTGGATCTAGCGCTTCAGGCGGCCGAGAGGCACCGAATCTCGCGCACAAAGATAAGGCTGGCGGTGATTGGTGTTCCCGGTGCACCCGACAAGAAGACGGGCCGCGTCCTGCTTGCCCCGAATGTTGCCGGCTTTGGCACGATGAATGTCGTCCGCGCTTTCGAGCAGGCATTCGGGTTTCATGTGATGATCGAGAACGATGTCAATCTGGCGGTGCTCGGCGAGAACTGGCAGGGGTGCGGCCGCGGTATCGACAATCTCGCCTTCATAGCGCTGGGTACTGGTATCGGCAGCGGCCTCATGGTTGGAGGCAATCTGGTGCGGGGCGCCAGCAATGCAGCCGGCGAGATGGGCTTTTTGCCGATTGGCGCCGATCCTTTCGCGCCGACATCGTTGCGCGCCGGCGCTTTCGAGCGCGTGGTCGCAACCAACGCCATGGTTGAACGCTACGCAACGCTGACGGGCAACATCGTCAACGTGCCGACGATTTTCCACTGTGCATCGGCTGGAGACAGGCATGCCGAGACGGTACTCGACGAAACCGCGCGCTACCTCGCACAAGGCATTGTGGCCATAGCGGCAATTGCCAATCCGCAAAAGGTCGTCCTGGGCGGCTCGATCGGGCTGCGGCCGGAAATCCTGTTGCGCGTTAGGGACCTGCTGCCGCGCTGCTTCCCCTACCCTATCG
Organism: Mesorhizobium sp. M0701; assembly: GCF_040320365.1. Lineage (NCBI taxonomy): Bacteria > Pseudomonadati > Pseudomonadota > Alphaproteobacteria > Hyphomicrobiales > Phyllobacteriaceae > Mesorhizobium > Mesorhizobium sp. M0701. The sequence goes on along the minus strand of NZ_JAMYPO010000010.1, from coordinate 155,486 downwards.
CCGTTGAGGCGAGCGAACTCGGGTCGCGGGCAGCGCTCATCGGCGCTGCCGCGATCGGGCTCGGCCAGTTGCACAACACACTGTTCGGCGTCGACGCGCCCGACGGACGCATTTCGCTTCCCCCAGCCAGTTCGGCCGTGCTGCGCGAGGCCACGCTATGACTGTCTCAAAGGACATCACCACTCGCTTGCGCGCGGCCCTCGATTGCGACGCAGCGGTTGAGCTTCTGCAGGCGGCAATCGGCCGCGAAAGCATAACCGGTCACGAAGAAAACTTTGTCGCCTTCCTTGAAGACCGGATGCGCGTGCTTGGCTTGAGCGAAATTCGGCGTGCGGAATTCGCGCCCGGCCGGCCCAACGTCTGGGGTGAGCGCAAAGGTGCCGGCGCCGGCAAGCGGCTGCTCTTCATCGGCCACACCGATACGGTCCATGTCGAGGGCTGGCGCGAGCACTGGGCTGGCACCGCCAAGCAGGATCCGTTTGCCGCGCCAATGATCGACGGGCAGATCTGGGGCCGCGGCGCCGGCGACCTCAAGGCCGGCATCTGCTCCGCGCTGTCGGCACTCTCTCTGCTCGACACAGCCGACATCCAACTGGCCGGCGACGTTGCGTTTGCCTTCGTCGGCGACGAGGAGAGCGGCCAGCCTGGAACCGGCGTCTCCGCCGGCATCAAGGACTTCGTCGGCCGCATCGAGAGAGGCGAAGTCGTGGCGCCCGATTTCGTCGTCTATGTGGAGCCTACCCGCCTTTCGGTTTATCCGGCCCAAATTGGCTTCTTCATTACCGACATCACCATCACCGGACGATCAGCCTATTTCGGCGTACCCGAACTCGGCAAGGATGCCTTGCGTGCAAGCCACGCCGTCATGAGCGCGCTGTGGAAGCATTCGGAAGATGTTGCAACAAGAGCCGAGCACCCGCTGATTGGGCGTGGCTTCCTGCTGATCACCGGCCTTGCGGGCGGCGGCTACATCGCGGTGCCCGAACGCTGCACGTTGTCGCTGATCCGCAAGCTGTTACCCGGCGAGTCGCTGGACGAGGCCGCCGCCGAAATCGAGGCAGTGGTGCGCGGCGCCATCGCCGATCCCGAAATCATGTTGGCGTTCGCCTATCCGGCCGGCCGCGATCATCCGCTCGGGGGTAACGCCGCCGAGATTGCACCTGACAGGCCGGAGGTCGGCGCTCTTGCTGCCGCCATGGCCCGATCGATGGCTGGTCGCGGCGCCATCGAAGGCGCGCCATTCTGGTCAGAGTCATCGTTTTTCACCAACCGGCTCGGCATCCCCGCCGTGTACTGCGCGCCAGGCGACATTCGCAACTGCCACACCTTCGACGAACACGTCGATGTCGAGGAATATCTGGCCGGCGTCGTAGGCTTCGCCCGGTTCATGGTGGAGTATTGCGGCGTTACGGATGAAGGACAACTGAGAGCGAAAATGGGAGAAAGACCATGCTGATAGACAGACTTGTTGCTACAGCACTTGCAGGCAGCCTTATGCTGTTGGCCGGCGGAGCCGGCGCACAGACAGTGGGACCGAGCGGCGAGACGGCGACACCCAGCGCCGAGGTTAGATTGTCGGACGCGGACCTGGCCGCAGTAAAGGAGAAGGGCTACAAGGCCGCGCTGCTGTGGCACACCTCCTCCGACTTCACCAATGCGGTCACGTCCGGTGCCAAGGATGAATTTGCCCGTGCCGGCATTCAAATCGTCGCCACCACCGACGCGGGCTTTGACGCCGCGCGCCAGCGCAGCGACATCGAAACTGCGCTCGCGGCGAAGCCAAACGTCATCCTGTCACTGCCCCTTGATCCGGTCACTTCGGCCGAGGCGTTCCGTCAGGCGCTCACCGACGGCACCAAGCTGGTATTCCTTTCGAATCTGCCGAAAGGCTACAAGCACGGAGCCGACTATGCCGCCATCGTCACTGACGACCTGTTCCAGATGGGCAAGCAGGCGGCCGATGCACTGGCCAAGGCGCTCGATGGCAAGGGCAAGGTCGGCTACATCTTCCACGACGCCAGTTACTATGTGACGAACCAGCGCGACCAGGCTTTCAAGACAACGATCGAGAAGGATTATCCCGGTATCAAGATCGTCGCCGAGCAGGGTATCTCGGATCCGGCGCGAGCAGAAGAGCTGGCCAGCGCGATGCTCGTGCAGCATCCCGATCTTGACGGCATCTACGTCACCTGGGCCGAACCGGCCGACGGCGTGCTGTCGGCCTTGCGGGCAAGCGGAAACACCAAGACCAAGATTGTCACGCTCGACCTCGCCGAACCGGTGGCGCTCGATATGGTCAAGGGCGGCAATGTGACCGCACTGGTGGCCGACAAGGCCTATGAGCTCGGTCGCGCCATGGCCGCTGTCGGCGTCAAGGCGCTGCTCGGCCAGGAGACCCCGGCCTTCGTCGTTGCCCCGGCGCTTACCGTGACCAAGCAGAACGTTGCGCAGGGCTGGAAGGATTCGTTGAACCGCGACGCGCCGCAATCGGTGCTCGACGCGGCCAAATGACAGGGCAATGCCCGGCGGCCAATCAGGGCCGCCGACATCATAAAAACAAGGGGAACTGACATGCGCATAGCAATTGGAATGTTGTCGGCACTGGTAGCACTCGTCGCCGCCAACGCCTTCGCAGCCGAGGGCACCACCACGGGACCGAACGGGGAAAAGCCGACGCCGGCAAAGAGCGTCGTGCTCACACCAGCTGAGGAGCAGCAGATCAAGGACGGCAAATACACCGCCGCGCTGGTCTGGCATGAGATGAGCGAATACACCAACGCGGTGAACAGCGGCGCCCAGGACGAGTTGAAGCGGCTCGGCATCACGGTCGTCGCTCAGACCGACGCCGGCTTTGATGCGGCCCGTCAGAAATCCGACGTCGAGACAGTACTCGCCAAAAGGCCCTCTATTATACTGTCCCTACCGGTCGATCCCGCAAGTGCGGCCACCGTATATGATCCTGCGCGCCAGGCCGGCGTGAAATTGGGATTCGTCGACAATTCCCCGGCAGGCTACGTTCACGACAAGGACTATGTGACCATCGTTTCGGACGACCTTTTCCAGATGGGCAACAAGGCCGGGATCGCAATGGCCGACGCGCTCGGCAAGCAGGGCAAGGTCGGCTACATCTTTCACGATGCCGATTTCTACGTCACCAACCAGCGTGACGGAGCATTCAAGCACACGATCGAGCAGGACTATCCCGACATGAAGATCGTGGCCGAGGCCGGAATGGCCGACCCCGCGCGCAGCGAGGAAATCGCGCAGGCGATGATCACACAGCACCCGGACCTCGACGGTATCTACGTTACCTGGGCTGAGCCGGCGCTTAGCGTGCTGTCCACATTGCGGGCGGCCGGCAACAGCCACACCAAGATCGTCACGCTCGACCTGAACGAACCGGCGGCACTGGACATGGTGAAAGGCGGCAACGTTGCGGCACTCATCGCAGACGAAGCCTACGACATCGGCGTGACGCTGGCGCGCGCCACGGCCGCCTCGTTGATCGGCAAGAAAGCCGCGCCGTTCATCGTGGTCGATTCCCTCGCCGTCACCAAGGACACTGTCAAGGACGGGTGGAAGCGGTCCCTCAACAAGGACGTGCCCGCGACCATCGCGGCCGTCATGAAATAGCGGCAGACAATGGCGGCCCGCCGGAGGAAGTGAGAATGTCGAGTATCAACACCAGCCCCGGCCGGGCAGCAAGCTTGGTCAGCCGCTTCAACCTGCAGCAATATGTCGTCTATCTCGGATTTCTGGCGATCTTTCTGTTCTTCGCGATCGTACTGAAGGACAGCGGTTTTCTGACGGTCCGCAACCTGTCGAACGTCGTGCTGCAGACGGCACCCGTGACGATCATGGCGATCGGCCTTGTCTTTGTCATGTCGGCGGGCGAGATTGATCTTTCGATAGGTTCGATCGTTGCCGTGGCAGCCCTTGCAGCCGCGGTGGCGATAAACGCCTACGGCTTGTTGGCTGGGGTGCTGGCCGGCCTCGGCGCTGGCCTTCTGATCGGCCTGCTCAACGGCGCCCTCGTGGCTTACGTCAAGTTGCCTTCATTCCTGGTAACGCTGGCGACGCTCGGGCTGTTTGCCGGCGTATCTCGCTCGATGACCGATTTGCGGTCGATCCCGGTCACCAACGACGCCTTCACCGGTTTCTTCGGCTCGGGTTCTTTGCTGGGTGTCCCGTCCTTGATCTGGTGGACGGCAATTGCCGTTGCGATCGCGCATCTCATCTTTCGCGAGACGCGCTTCGGCGCCCATGTGCTGGCCACCGGCGACAACAGCCGTGCCGCCAGTGTTTCCGGCATCAGCGTGGCGCAGATAAGGCTTGCCGTTCTGACCATAAGCGGCGGGCTCGCCGGCCTTGCCGGGCTGCTCTATGCCGGCCGGCTGCAGGCTGCGAAATATACGCTCGGCGAAACCGACCTTATGACGGTGATAGCGGCCGTCATTGTCGGCGGAACCCTGCTCAACGGCGGCAAGGGATCGATTGTCGGTGCGCTGGTCGGCTCGCTGATGATGGGCATGCTGAACAACGGCCTCATCCTGATGGGCCTGTCCGTCTCCGACCAGATGATCGTGCGTGGCTTGATCATTCTTGCGGCCGTCGCCGTATCGCTGCGCGAAAAGTCCCGTTGAAGGAGTTTTGTCATGTTCCTCGATGTTCTGCGGCGCCGCAATCCGAGCTTTATAGAAAGCGCCATGCGCCTGCACCAGGAAGGAAAGCTGCCGGCTAATTCCTATGTGCTCGACCTCGATGCCGTCGAAAGCAATGCCCGGGTCCTGAAGCGCGAGGCCGACCGGTTCGGCCTGAAGATTTTCGCCATGACCAAGCAGGTCGGCCGCGCCAGTTCGTTCTGCCATGCGCTCAGGCGTGGCGGCATCGATCAGGCCGTTGCCGTCGACATGGCCTGCGCGCGGGCAACGCACAGAGCAGGCCTGAGGCTCGGTCATCTTGGCCACCTGCAGCAGATCGCAAGGCACGAGGCCAATGCGGCGGCCAAAACGTTCAGGCCGGACTATTGGACCGTCTTCAACGACACCAAGGCTGAAGAAGCCGCTGCCGGCGCAAGGCTCGCCGGGTACACGCAAAACCTGCTTGCCCGCATCCGCGCCGATGGTGACGTTTTCTACCGCGGCCACGAAGGTGGTTTTGAGGCGGCCGATATCGCCGCGGTCGCCGAAAAACTGGATGGTCTCGACGGCGCACGGTTCGCTGGCATCACCACCTTCCCGGCGCTGTTGTTCGACCAGACCACGCGACCGGTCCTGCCGACACACAATCTGGCGACACTGGGCAGAGCTGCCGAAGCGCTCGCCAAGTCCGGCCGCAGCGACATAGAGGTGAACGCGCCCGGCACAACGTCGAGTGTCCTGCTTGGCGCGCTGGCCGAAGCCGGCGCCACGCAATGTGAACCGGGCAATGGCTTGGCCGGCACCACCGCGCTGCACGTCATGGAAGATCTGCCGGAGCTCCCTGCCGTTCTGTATTTGACCGAGGTCTCGCATTTGTCTGGCGGCAAAGCCTACTGCCTGGGTGGCGGCTTCTATATCGATCCGATCTTTCCGGACTATGAGGTGAAGGCAATCGTGTCCGCAGAACCCACCACGGCCGCCGCCGCGCTCAGAAGCGTCGAGGTGCCGCCGCCTGCGGCAATCGACTATTACGCAATGATTGACGCTAGCGGCGCCAATGCTCCACGCCCCGGCGACACGGCGGTGTTCGGCTTTCGCGGCCAGGCGTTCGTGACCCGCGCCTACGTGGTCGGCATCTCCGGTGTCTCAAAGGGGGCGCCCCAAGTCGAAACGATCGAAAACGGTTTTGGCGAAACCGCTGCCTGGCCTGTCTAGGAGCAAGTGATGAACGCGACCACGACCGGCATGCCCCCTGTTTTGCAGCTGCGCGACATCCGCAAGAATTTCGGCGGCCTCACCGCCATCGAAAATTTCTCGCTCGAGCTCTATCCCGGCGAGATAGTGGCGTTGGTCGGCGATAACGGTGCCGGCAAGTCGACGCTGGTCAAGATCGTGACGGGGGTGCATGCTCCGACATCCGGGACGATCATCATCGAGGGGCAGGCGGTGGCAATGTCGAGCGCCACCATGGCGCGCGCGCACGGCATTGAGGTGGTCTATCAGGACCTGGCGCTCGCCGATCAGCAGACCGTCTACATGAACATGTTTCTTGGCCGCGAGCCGGTGAACCGCTTCGGCCTGCTCGACCGACGCCGGATGATCGACGACACCGAAAAGCTGGTGAAGGATCTCGACGTTCGCATCCCATCGGCTCACGCCACCATCCGCGATCTTTCGGGCGGCCAGCGCCAGGGCGTGGCGATCGCACGCGCCACGCACTGGGCAAGCAAGCTGATCCTGCTCGACGAGCCAACCGCCGCGCTCGGCGTTGCCGAGACCGCCAAGGTCGAGACGATTGTTCTGTCGCTGAAGCAGCGCAATATCGGCGTGCTGATCATCAGCCACAGCCTCGACCAGGTGTTCAGGCTCTCAGATCGGATCTGTGTTCTGCGACGTGGCAAACAGATCGGCGTGCGCAAGACCAGCGAGACCGACAAGAACGAGATCGTCGCCATGATCACCGGGCTTCAGCACTAGCCCGGTCCGACAGAGGCGCGCCGTTCAGATATTGCGTTACCCGAGCAGCGAGTGGCATGACTTCGGATCCACGATCAGGCCTCGGCCACAGAATGCCGCCAGCATCAATCCAGCGCGCGCAGATACCGGATGGGGCGGCCACCGGCAATCCGCTCGGCCGCTGTCGCTATGGAATTGGCGTCGATGCCGAAATGGCGGTAAAGGTCGCCGATCGTCCCTGACTGGCCAAAATGCTCGACGCCGAGACTGCGCGTGCGATGGCCGTACACCGAACCCAGCCAGCCGAGTACCGCCGGATGGCCGTCGGTGACGGTGACGATCGCGCAATGCGCAGGGAGATCGGCAAACAGCCTTTCGATATGACTCCTGGCGTGAACGAGGCCGCGTTCGCGCGCGCGACTTGCCGCTGTCCAGCCTGCGTTCAAGCGATCGGCCGAGGTCACCGCCAGGAGACCAACATCGCGACGGTCCTCCGCCATCATGCCGATAGCCTCGATGGCCTCCGGCGCAACCGCGCCGGTATAGGCAACAATCACTTCGGCATTCGGACCCGGAGGCCGCAGCCAGTAGCCCCCGTCGATGATGTCCTGCTCGAGTAGGGGCGTCACGCCACGCGTTATCTGCTCGACCGGGCGCGTCGAGAGCCGCAGATAGACCGAACCGCCCGTCTCGTCGCGCAGCCAGGTGCGCTCCGACTGCACGGCGTCGCCGTCGCGCTGCATATAATCCAGCGCAAAGCGCATGATGACGCCCAACTCGTCGACGAAGGCCGGCTCGTAAGCCGCAAGCCCGTCTTGCGCTATGCCGATCAACGGTGTGGCGATCGACTGATGCGCCCCACCTTCCGGCGCCAATGTGACCCCGGATGGCGTGGCGACCAGCAGGAAGCGCGCATCCTGATAGCAGGCGTAATTGAGCGCATCGAGACCGCGCTGGATGAACGGATCGTAGAGCGTGCCGATCGGCAGCAGCCGTTTGCCGAAAATCGAATGCGACAGCCCAAGTGCCGACAGCAGGATGAACAGATTGTTCTCGGCGATGCCCAGTTCGATGTGCTGGCCGGAGGTGCCGAATTCCCATTTCTGCGCCGAGGCGATGCGTTCGCTGCGGAAAGTGTCGGTGAGTGACTGACGGGCGAACAGGCCGCGCCGGTTGACCCAGGGGCCGAGATTGGTCGAAACCGTGACATCGGGCGATGCCGTGACGATCGCGTCGGCGAGCGGCCCGCCAGCGCGCGCAATCTCGTCCAGAATTCTGCCGAAGCCGACCTGCGTGGAGACGCTGCCTTTGGCTTCCGCGACGAGACGACCAGGGACCACGATGCGCTGGGCGTGCCGGCGCCGCTGGCCCTTTGCCGCGAACGGAACGGCGTCGAGGAACCGTTGCAGCTCCAGATCCCCGACAGCCAATCCCTCGAAGGCATCCCACTCCCGCCCGTCGCCGACCGACATCGAGGCACGAAGGACCGCCATCTGATCCCTGGTCATCAGGCCGGCGTGGTTGTCCTTGTGGCCGGCGAGCGGCAGGCTGTCCGCTCGTCATTGGTGGCGAAGCTCACCCGTACGTGACAATTGTCGAGGATGGAATTGTTCGGTCCGTAGGCCTTCTCGATCTGATTGAGCGATTGTGCGATCAGGAACGACTTGATGCCATAGCCGGCCATGAAGGCCAGCGCGCTTTCGAAGAAATCGAGCCGGCCGAGCGCCGGGAACTCGTCGAGCATCATCAACAGACGCTGTCGATGATCCTTCGCATGGAGATCTTCCGTCAGTCGGCGGCCGATCTGGTTAAGCACGAGGCGGATGAGAGGCTTTGTGCGACTGATGTCCGATGGCGGCACGACCAGATAGAGGGTCGTCGGCCGTCTCTCCTCGACAAGGTCGGCGATCCGCCAGTGGCAACATGACGTTACCTTGGCCACAACCGGATCGCGGTAGAGGCCCAGAAAACTCATGGCCGTCGAGAGCACGCCGGAGCGCTCGTTTTCGGATTTGTTGAGCAGTTCTCGGGCAGCCGACGCCACGACCGGGTGCGGGCCGGCATCGCCCAAATGCCGGGTCAGCATCATGGCGCGCAACGTCGTCTCGATTGGGCTCTGTGGATCGGAGAGGAAGTTTGCCACGCCGGCAAGGGTCTTGTCCTTCTCCGCGTAGAGCACATGCAGTATGGCGCCGACCAGCAGCGCATGGCTGGTCTTCTCCCAGTGGTTGCGGCGTTCCAATGTGCCTTCCGGGTCGACCAGGACATCTGCCACGTTCTGCACATCTCGAACTTCCCGCTCGCCTCGTCGCACCTCCAGCAGAGGGTTATAGGCCGCGGATGCGGCATTGGTCGGATCGAACAGAAGCACCCGGCCGAAATGTGCGCGCCATCCGGCCGTCAGTTCCCAGTTTTCGCCTTTGATGTCGTGGACAATTGCCGAACCCGGCCAAGTCAGCAGCGACGGCACGACCAAGCCAACACCCTTGCCGCTTCGGGTCGGCGCAAAACACAGCACGTGTTCGGGACCGTCATGCCGTAGATAGTCGTGGTCGAGCTTGCCGAGCACCACGCCATCAGGACCGACTATGCCTGCGGCTCTGATTTCGTCTCGCGTCGCCCAGCGTGCCGAGCCATAGGTCGCGGAGTCCTTTGCCTCGCGCGCGCGCCATACCGACATCCCGATCGCGGTGGCGATCGCCATCAGGCTGCCGCTTGCCGCAATCGCCGCGCCCTCAACAAAGACCTTCGGCGCGTAGGCGTCATAGAAAAACCACCACCAGAAAAATGCCGGCGGGGGATAAATGGGCTGTCCCGCCAGTTCGAACCAGGACGGACCGAGTTGGCTCTGAAAGCCGAGCCGCCATGCCGTCCATTGTGTCGCTGCCCATGTTGTCACGAGGACGAACCCAAGGGTGGTGAGGACCTGTCCCCACAAAATCTTGGTTGCCGGCACTTGTCGTGTCTCCGATCTGATGACCCGAACAACGAAGAAAGACCGAGTGTCGAGATATGCAAGCGGAAGGAGTTGTCAAAAGCGGCAGGACGTACTGTGAGATAGAAAGACTTGCAGAATTCGGTGCGAGACTTCTTTGGAAAGTATTTCACTTGGGCAGAGAGATCAGAGTCGGGTCGTTGCCATTGCGCCACCATGGAACAATCGTGACTGTTCTCATTCTGGTGGTCGTGAAGGAGATCAACTAAATCGCAGATCTGCACAACTATCCCACTTGCGCCTCGAATGGGAAAGGGGTCCGACACCTGGCACATGGAACGTCCGGCCCAGAGCCGCTCGATCTCTTGTGCCCGATCGCACTGTCTGCCGACGACCTGATCACGTGCGGCCGCGCATAAGATCCGCAAATTGCAAGATGATCGCGGCTGCGGTGGCTATTTGTCGACGAAAGCCGGCTGCAGGACCGTCGCTGGTTCTCAATGGAGACTGCCGCAACCGCGCCAAAGCGCGACGTTATCGGGAACGAATCCGTGCGTTGGGTTTAGCTCCGCTTCGCAGCGCGCGCTGGAGGAGCGCCTACGTCGATTCGGATCCGACGCTCGCAAGCCGGCAATGCTGGAAGACCTAGCTGCCAGCCGCCGGCGCTGGGCCGCCCTGCCCGTGCTCAATGCTCGCAGCGCCGACGAGATCATTGGGGGCGCGGCCAGCAAGGACGCTTAGTGCGCAATCGATAGGACCTCCTCGCAACCCCGTTTGGACATGGACTTGGAATAGTTGAAAAACGCTCTCGACAGCCGTTATTTGGACTGGCGCGCGGCAGCGATGGCCTGCAAGAGATTAATGCTGCTCATGTCAGGTTGACTGGATGCGGCAACAGCCAGTGCTGCGGCATCGGCCATTTTCGCGACGTCGTCGCTGCTGATGGTTCCGCGCTTTTCCAGCAGGTTTAAAAGTTCGACAACGAGAATGAAGGCGTTCACGCCATACCGTTCGGCTCTGAGCTCGAATTCGCCCCGCGCCAGTTCCTCCGAGTCTCCCTCGACCCTTTTGTCCATGATTTTGATCGCCTCCCGCGGCAAAGCTATCATAAATTAACAACCTGTTCTAACCCGCCTTCATCTGGAAAAACCCGCCGTGCCCATCAGCACGGCGGGTTGATCAAGCGTTGCCCAAGGCCTGGTGCTGGCAGATCTATAGATCGATTGCCGCCCGACAGCCTATCAAACACGCTTCGTCCCCGCGCCGCCTAACTTGGTAACGGCGGGCTTCTCCTCCCCAAATCGTTCAGGTCACTGGATGACTTTGACGATCTTGCGTGTGCCTGGATCAACGACAACGGTCCGGTTGTCGACGACGACGTAGCGGTATTTGACGTTCGGGACCTCATGAAGCTCGACTGTGTCGGGCAGGGTTGAGCCGATATTGAGCTCCACTCCAGGAATTTTCACCGAAGCGAGTGGCTGCTTTTTCACATATTCCTTAATCACCGTCTCCTGTTCCGGGTTGATCACCACGTCCTGAGCGGCGGCAGCACCGACACCAGCCAGCAGCAGAAATCCCGCGGCTGCGATGGAAAAACGCATTCTCATAGCTATCTCCTTGTGAGCTCTCTTGCACTGGACGCGAAACTTTGCGCCAAAGCTCCCCCAAACATGAAGCTTGTGCAGACGTTCCTCACTGAGCCTTCGGTCTAGCCGTGCGTGGGACCAAAGTCTTCGCTGCAGCGCGCAATAGCCCCGCACATGCAGCCACGCGGAACTGTGTCTGTTCGTACTCGTTGGCGTCGCTCAACGGAGGAGCCTATGGAGAACAGTGTCCACCAAGCTCGCTGGCTGCTTGCACCGGTTTTCGCCGTCTCCATCACCTTCTTGGTGATAGGAATGGTTGCTAGCTGATGCTCGCTAGCCAGAAATGACGCTCCAACAGCCCCGAATTTGTATCTGCGCAGAAAAGTCCCTTCCTGCGCTGATAGGATCCGCCCGCCATTCCTCGATTGGCGGACGGATCCTCATTTCCCAGCTGCGTCGGATGTCGAGTGAGTAGGAACGGAAATGGACGAGAACAAAAGCAGTCGAGACTTGTTCACTTGTTCGACCGAGGCCGCCTGTCGGTCGATGCGCTTTATGAGGTGGAACATTTCGCGCGGGAAAATGGCGTGTGGCCGAGCCAGGTCAGCAAGCTGATCAAAGAGAACGGCAACGACCGTCTGACCCTCACCAAGGCAGTGAAGAGCTGCGCGATCGGCATTGAAAAACCCGCCGCACTCTACAGCACGACGGGTCGATCGAGCGTTGCGCCGAGCACGGGCGTGGGCGCTGGGGTGGGCTGTGCCCGGTGCGGCCCGATCGTAACAAACGATACGTGCGCGGCTGCTTGGCGTCTACCAACCGCCAGTTGGGGACAATTTTCGTAGCCGGTGGGGCGGACAATCATTGCAAATGTCCTCCTTTTACACACCGTTCACTCGTTCATCCCGACGGGCGCTAATTTTGATCACCAGTGACGGCCTTTCTGAAGCATGGGGGTTCCAAAAATCCCTTTCAACAGGCCGGTTTATACCCGTCCGATCCAGAGCTTCGCCAACGCGTTTTCGACCAGGTTTGGAGTGACGAGGTCGGCAGACGAACGCCGTGCGTCGCCAGGAAAGGAGCCGCGCTATTGTCGCCGATCTCGAACCTTGGCTGCGGGAGAAGCTCGGCCTGATCAGCCACAAGACAAAGCTCGCCGAGACGATCCGCTACACTCTCACCCGCTGGGGAAGGCCTCTCGCGCTTCCTCGACGACGGTCGCATCGAGATTGACAGTAACACCGTCGAGCGGGACCGAACAATCGACGCCCGCCTGCAGCAGCTCCATGGCAGCGCTGTGCCTCAAAACATGGGGCGCCGAAGCGTTCGAAACGCAACCGGAAGGTGCCCATTGGTCCAAGCATGGCGTCGTCAGCAGCGTGAGAGTGGCGATATCCGTGTATGACAGCAGAGTTGAAGGCACGGTCAAACACTAAAAGCCGGCGCCGTGTGGGCAAATTGGACGTCCATTGCCGCAGCAATTTCGGTCATGATGGGAGCAATTATGACCGGGGCTATCTTTGCCTCTCCCCCTTCCCCTGGCCTCCAGAACCTGCGAAACTTCGCCATGCGGGCAACATATCACCATGGCGACAAATAAAAAACTCGACCGGAGCCAGACGGCTGTTCTGAGGCCTACCGCTTAACGCACATCCGCGGTTCCGCTGTGCCGCAGATTTCACCTATGCCGCAATCGAGATCGCGACTGCAGGGCGGCGGCATCTGCGGCGGCTCCAGCACGATGAAGGGCGTCATCACCTTTTCGCCGGGCGCAACCAGCTGCGGTGCTGCCGCTCCGGCGGGGCCAAGCGACCGGAGATAGCGGTAGAGCGAGCGCACGTCGGTTTCGTCCATCTTGCGGAGATTGTACCAGGGCATTGGCGGCACTGCGTCGAAAAAGCGGGCAATGCGCACGAACTCATCTTCGCCGTCGTCTGCCACCATGAGCCGCAGGTTGGCCGGATAGCTCGTCCCCCATGGACCCTGGAAACCGATGTTGCTGCCCTTGAGCGCCTTCTCCGGGTCGATCTTCCCGCCGCTTTCCCGATAACCCATGGTGTGACAGTCGTGGCAGCCGCCGGTAATCGAGACGTAGAGGCCGCGTTCGACCGAAGGTTCCTCGGCGCGGGCCGGGATGTGGGCGAGCGAGAAAAGCACGGCACTGCACAGCAAAACGATCGTGCGCATGGCATCCCCCGAAGCAAATGCGGAAGAGAGACTATCAAGCCTAGCATCACCCGGGCAAATGAAAACCCGGCCGGGGCCGGGGTTCTGAGTGAAACGTGGCGGCTCGTTATCTCACGCCAGCCGCACTGGCTGGCTGAAGCGGATGGAGGTGGACAGCGGCCAACGTGCAGGGGTTCCCCACCGAAATGACGGCGCGGATGAAGGCTCTGGAGCGGGAGAACCGGGAGCTTCGGCAGGCCAATGAGATCCTGCGGAAAGCATCCGCTTATTTTGCCAAGGGGGAGCTCGACCGCCCGTTCAAAAAATGATCGCCTTCATTGATGATCATCGTGGCGACTACGGGATCGAGCCAATCTGCAGGGTTCTGCCGATTGCCCCGTCCACCTATCACGCGCGTGCGGCACAGCACCACGATCCTTCCCGCCTGTCATTGCGGGCGAAACGGGATTTGGCTCTGAAGCCGGAGATCACAAGAGTGTTTGCAGAGAACTTCGCCGTCTATGGCGTGCGCAAGGTGTGGCGGCAATTGAAGCGCGAAGGCTTCGATGTGGCCCGCTGCACCATTGAACGATTGATGCGGGAGACCGGGCTGAACGGCGCCATCCGCGGCAGGCCGTTCAGAACCACGATCAGCGACAAGGCCGCGCCCGGTGACGTCGTGATCGGGCCGACTGGTGCGGTCAAGGTCATCGTGGCGACGAGGCCAATCGACTTCCGGAATTACGTTGAGCGTCTGATTATGCGGAGCCCGCAGCGGCAATTGCTTGCCGCCTGCGGTATTTGAGCAGCGATCACTCGACATAATCTGCCGATCGGCTGACGGACTTCAGCACTGCCAGCAGCCTGGCGGGAGTGCGGAAGCGACCCGACTTGAGCGACGGGGGCGCCATCGCGGCAAGCAGTCGGCTCGGCCCGCAGGTAGATTTCAGTGCTTTGGAGGCTGGCGTGACCGAGCCAGAGCGAGACTTTGCGGACATCCCGGGTCGCCTGCAGCGTGTGCATGGCGCAGGTGTGCCGTCTATGTCGACCAAGACATAAGCGGCACACCGCCGCCGTGGAATTGCTGCAGGCCGGTGTCGATTGCTCGGTCATTGCCCTGTGGCTGGGCCATGAGACGATGGAAACGACGCTGATCTATCTTCACGCACATCTTGAGCTGAAGGAATCCGCACTCGCCAAGCTGAAGCCGTACGAACGCGCCAAAGCCGAGCGATTTCGACCAAACGACCGGCTTCTGGAATTCCTGAACGCCCTTTGAGCATGAGAATTATGCCGAGTGTCAACGACTGGCCTGCGGCCAAAACGGCGGGAGAAGCACGCTCTGACCGCCATGGTGAAAGAGGCACTCGGCATAGTTCGACGGTCGCCATAAACACGCAAACTTAACGGCATCGAGCCGCTCGGCTATCTCGCCGACGTCCTCACTAGGATCGTCAACGGCTATGCCAACAGCCGAATCGACGATCTCCTGCCATGGGCCTACGTCACCGCACCCAATCTCAAGGCCGTGATCTGAATTCGGGTGATACGCGGCCTCGCCAGTTCATTCGGCTAGTTCAAGACCCCCCTGAACTCGCTCCTCGATCGCCTTCAGGAAATGGTCGGACGTCGATGTCCATCCAAAGAGTATCTGCACGAGCGTGATCGAGGCGTCATGATTGCTCCTTGAGGCATCCCAGGAGATGGGCTCGCTAGTGCAATCCGTTAGCAGTATGCAGACAAGTGGCTGCATTTTTATTCTCCCACCAGCATGAGGGTCGCTCTTTGCGCCCTTGGTTATCATGATCGGCCACCTACATCGCGTCAACAAAAGGGGGAGCTACATCCTGCTTGGGAGCCCAAGGAACAGCGGTTATACTGCTGCGCGGGGCAATGAAGTCGATCGGCTGACGATGCCGGAGCGTGCCGGCTTGCTCCGTTCGCGCAGCAGCGACGATCAAATCCTATCGTGACGACATCGGCTATTCCGGAACGCCAGCCAATGACACCGGCTCTGGAATCGATTGGGAGCATTGTCGAGATTTTTCCGGCCCTGAAGAGCGGAGATCGGCCAATGTCCGCTCTTACCCATTCCTGCCCGACAGTTTGCGCCCAAGCCATCGCGCTCATTGGCTAATCGCGGCACCGTTCAGCGCCCGCACAGAACTCTTACTACTACCAAAAAGAACGCCGTTAACCAGATTTTCTAACCCGCCAATGCTTAATCGCGAGACTGAATGGGTGAGGTGATCGGTGTCAAGCATAAGGGCGTTTCCGCTGTATCGGCGGCGGAAGTTGGTCGAGGGAGTTGCCCGCGTGCTGGAATCCAAGAACGGCGAGGAGGCGAATGCGTTCTGGCGCAGCACCGCCAAGACAATTCTCGTTCAGTTGTCCGAATCAGGAATTGCACCCGGGCGCGCCGAACAGGAAATTGGAACGCTTCTTCATGCCGTCTTACGCGAGATAGCCAGCCGGAGTGCTGCGAAACGCACACTCTAGCGTCGACTCACGACGAATGATTGCCGCTTGCAGACTCGACTAGGCTTCGCACATGTTACTGCACTGCTCCCGTCGAATGCCAGGTTTCTCACCCCTCATTGCAATATGCGCAGCCGAACTGGCTCGGCCAAGCCGGTTTCGGCAAAAGGCAGGCAGCTAGCGCGGCTCCCGCCCAAAAAGCCAGTTTCGAATATTTCATTGTTTACTCCAGCTGGCACGTGCCCGGTGGCAGCCAGCTGGAAACCTGGCGGAGCCAACCAATTGAGATCGTGAAACACTCCACTTACGCCAATGGTTACGCTCGCTGCCTATCGCCGCGCTGGCCCTAATCACCGTCCGTCGCGGTCTATAATGGGTCGGCTGGCTGCTCCGCGTCGCAATGCTGAATGCCGAAGGACTGGCGCGGCCATGGACAGGCAAGCGCAGGTCCTGATGCGATGTTTGCTGAATCCGGTTGCTGGGCTTGCATTCCATGGTGGTATTGGCTCGAATAAGCTTCTGGCGGGCAGTGTCCGTTCGAATGATGCTTTTGCGTTGCCTTGAGCGCAAGTTTTTGGCCAGCCAGCCAGCGCCTCCTCTTAAGCATGCTGCTGGTCAAGGCCCAGCGGCCTCTAGCTGCTAGTCCCCCCTCAACCAAGCCGCTGGGCCATACCCGCTAGAGCGAAGCGTGCTGTCTCGCACATTAGCAATCCCTTGCTTAAGCACGCTCCAGACTCGTTTCATGAAGCGGGGAATTGGAATTGGTGACGTGGTCGCAATCACCGCGACTGATCAGCGATCCGCCAAATTGGCGGCAAATCCATTGGAAAGCGCGCCAGACCGAAGCTATACCGCGCGGTTAGCCGGTCCCATCGTCCTGCCACCACTCGACAGCGCTGGCAATAGAGCACCAGATCCCGGTCAATACAGCCGCCCTACCCTTCGCAAGACAGTCGATGAGGGCCTGGATATCTATCCCTATTCGGCCGCACCTAAGTTCCAGATGTCCCGATGTAGGCGCCATGTCCCGTCGTCGCCCTTTTTCCAGACGACGAGATACTTGCCCGCGACGGTGGAGAGGGCGCCGCCTTTGCTCGGCACACCGAGCGTAAATGCGCCAACTTCGTAGGCGAGATTCCCGCTCCCTTCCACTTCCAGCGCCTTCAGGGTGAGATTCTTCATCCCGGCCTTGATTGCGCCCTGCCAGAATTCTTCCACGCCCTTGCGGTCATCGACGCGTTTGCCGTCGGGTGGCAGCAGGGCGGCATCGTCGGTATACATTTGACCTACCGCTGCTGCGTTTCCGCTGTTGAAGGCGTCCATGAATTTTACCAACGCCGCTTCGATGTCCTCACGAGCCGAGTGGGCGGCCGCAGACAATGCAGACGAAAGAAGCAGCACAGCAGCAAATGCAAATGACTGAACCAGTCTCATTTCGTCCTCCCTTGCGTGCCCGACATGCCCACCCGATGAATAGCGCCGACCCGAGGGCGCCGCGGCGTTCGATGGCCAGGCGCGGATCATATTAGACTTATCTGATATGACGGCGCAAGCGCAGCTGCGACCCTCTGAACGACCAGCGTAGCAGCTGCCGGAGAGCTTCAAAGCGGCGGCTACCGCCTCACTGCCCTCCTCGTCTCGACGAAAGAGTTCGTTCGAATGATGCTTTTCCGTGGCTTTGCTCGCAAGTTTTCGTCAGCCAGCACAGGGCCTCCTCTTACGCTCGCTGGTCGTCAAGGCCCGGCGGCCACTAGCTGACAGTCCCCCCGCAGCCAAGCCGCTGGGCCCCTCGACGTGGGGAACGAGCATTGGAGACGATGTCGCGCTTTCCGTTACAGCCCGAAGGCGGGTGACAGATGACCGCGTCAGCCTCTCCACCCCGAGCTACGATTTCACGCATTCGATCAGGCACAGCTCTCTCGGGCTAGCGCGCCAAGCATGAGTTAGCTCCCGAATGAGCAGGTGCCGCCCAGTTCAGCTTCGGCCCTTGCGCGCGCAAAGTATTGGGCGAGATCGATCGGCAGTCCGGTCGGCAAATTGGGGCAGCGATGGCGAGAATGAATGCCAGGAACTTCCCTTCGGTGCCGCTTCGTCGATCTGTTTGCCGACAAGACGCGCGCGCTGCGTGCCGCCCCATACCGCAGAGAACTCACTTCAGGTCACACACACACACACGACGCCACCGAGACCCTGCATCACTTTTCTACTCCGACGCCGCCACGTCACCAAGATCAGTCGCGAGCGTGATCGCGGCTATCAAATCGGGATCGCGCGCCGGAGCGCTCTATGAGTGAGCCCCGAACGGCGCGCTGCTCCTCGAGCAATCCGGCTCGACGTAAGGCGGGCCATCCGTGCCGGCCTCGTGACTAAGAGACGGGCGAATGGCGGTTCCTGGACTCACCTTTTTGTCTGAAGTCGCTTCCTTGAGCCGGTGGCGGAGTTCTTGCTTGATCGACTTCAGCACCGTCTTAGAATCGGTTTTCGGAAAATTTGTCTTGTAGCATCAATTTTCATGGAATAGGATCATTTTTCATAGGATTTGGCCGGCTAAACCAAAATTCGATGGAAGGATTCGCTTTTCATGCCTGCGGTGCAACAGCACCAATTTTCAGGTCCTGTTACCGTTTTTCAGGAACTCCGCCTTCCTGAAACGGCGACCCCGGCCGGGTACAGCGCCCTGATCGGAGCCTACAGGCTCGCCGTGCCCTTGCCCCGTAGGTTGTTCGCCACTGGCGAGCATCATCGCATTACCGAACGGGATGGCTGGCGGATCATGACCCCCCGCCACGCCCCAAATCCTACCCTCGAGGGCCACCTGACCTTTGCGCTCAAGTACGAGGGACTGGACCTTGCCGTCCTCAAGCGGCTGTTCCAAGTGACCGGTCCCGCGCCGATCGAGGCGCTGGTCCGTGAAAGCCCGACCGGCAGTTATGCCCGCCGCATCTGGTTTTTATATGAATGGCTGAGGGGCGCGCGTATCGATCTGCCGGACGCGGCGGCCGGACGATACATTCCGGTTGTCGATCCCGAGCTGCAGTGGCCCGGACCCGACAAGACCGCTTCGCGCTACCGCGTAAGGGACAATCTCCCCGGCACGCGTGAGTTCTGCCCTCTGGTGTTCCGCACCAAGATTCTGGAAAAATTCATCGGCCTTGAACTACCGCGGCGCGCGGAGGCAATCGTAGCGGACGTGCCGCGCGACCTCCTTGCTCGGACCGCCGCCTTTCTTTTGCTCAAAGACTCGCGATCAAGCTATGCGATCGAGGGCGAGCACCCGCCGCAAGATCGCATCCAGCGCTGGGGCCGCGCCATCGGCGAAGCCGGCCGCTGGCCGATCGATCGCGATGAGCTGCTGCGTCTGCAAAGAATTGTACTTGGCGACGCCCGTTTCGTAAGACTTGGCTTCCGAAAAGAAGGAGGTTTCGTCGGCGAGCATGACCGAGACAACGGCACGCCCTTGCCCGATCACATCGGCGCTCGGCCCGAGGACCTGCCGCGGCTAATCGATGGAATGGCAGCGTTCGATCAGGGCCCCGCGCAAAAGCTTGATGCAGTCGTAGCCGCCGCAATCCTCGCCTTCGGCTTTGTCTACATTCACCCATTCGAGGACGGAAACGGCCGCATTCACCGCTACCTAATCCACCACGTCCTTGCCATGCGCGGCTTCAATCCGCCGGGAGTGGTCTTTCCCGTCTCGGCCGCGATCCTGGACCAGATCAACGAGTACAGGGGCGTGCTCGAGAGCTATTCGCAGCGCCTTCTGCCGTTGGTGGAATGGGAACCGACGCCGCAATTCAACGTCCGGGTGCTGAATGACACCGGTGATTTCTACCGGTTCTTCGATGCAACCCCGCACGCCGAATTCCTCTATGCCTGCGTTCAGCGGACGATCGAACGGGACCTTCCCGAGGAAACCGCATTTCTGCAGCGCTACGATCAGTTCCGGCAGCAGGTGGACGCCTTTATCGACATGCCCGAGCGGTTGACCGATCTGCTCTTCCGTTTTCTTCACCAGAATGATGGACATCTATCGAATCGCGCGCGCGAAAAGGAATTCGCCGCGCTGACCAGTGACGAGGCAGGAAGAATCGAGGCGATCTACGCGCAAACCTTTGGTGCCCATTGAAGGTGTGATCATCAGGATCGATTTTTAGTCCGACGGTTTGCGATTCCCTTGTCCCTGCCTTCATCTCCGACGCTTGACTTGTCGCCGAGACATGCACGATTTTTTCCGCACGGTCTGACCGGCCGCCGATCAGCCGCGGCCAGAACGCGCTTGACAAACCGGAGCCGTCCCGTCCAACCTCACGCATTCACCAGGGGAGTCCCGGCAAGGGGCTGAGATACTGCTGGCTTTCGCGGCGCAGTGACCCGTTGAACCTGATCCAGTTCATACTGGCGTAGGGACGGTGCAAGCGCTTTGCGGGAGTTCACGCCCGAGGTCCTGTTTCGAGCAGGTCGACCAAAGCGTCTTTTCATCCTTCCGGCACAGAACTGGGTCTCCAATGCAACGAGCAAAGGAGCCTCAAGATGAATGCCCTCACCCCCGCCGTCTCGACGGGACCGCTGCCTGCCTCACGCAAAATCCACAAATCCGGTACCATCCACCCGCAGCTCAGGGTGCCGATGCGCGAAATCTCCGTCCATCCGACAGCCGGCGAGCCGCCCGTCACCGTCTACGATCCGTCCGGCCCCTATACCGACCCGACTGTCGAAACCAGCATTGAAAAGGGCCTGGCCCGGCTTCGCCACGAATGGATCTTGGCGCGTGGCGATGTCGAGGCCGGTGACGGTCGCCATGTCCGGCCGGAGGACAACGGATTCGCGACGGGCGAACGCCTGACGCCGGAATTTCCCATCCGCCACCGACCGCTCAGGGCCAAAGCAGGCAAGGCGGTGACGCAGCTTGCCTACGCGCGCGCAGGCATCATCACACCCGAAATGGAGTTCGTCGCCATCCGCGAGAACCTTGGTCGCGAGATCCTGCACGGCAAGCTTGAGCGCGACGGCGAGGCTTTCGGCGCGACACTGCCCGATTTCGTCACGCCCGAATTCGTGCGTGACGAGGTGGCGCGCGGACGGGCGATCATTCCCGCCAACATCAACCATCCCGAGAGCGAGCCAATGATCATCGGCCGCAATTTCCTGGTCAAGATCAACGCCAATATCGGTAACTCCGCCGTCACATCGTCGATGGCGGAAGAGGTCGAAAAGATGGTGTGGGCGATCCGCTGGGGCGCCGATACGGTGATGGACCTGTCGACCGGCCGCAACATCCACAACATCCGCGACTGGATCGTCCGCAACGCGCCGGTGCCGATCGGCACGGTGCCGCTGTACCAGGCGCTCGAAAAGGTCGGCGGCATTGCCGAGGATCTGACCTGGGAGGTCTACCGCGACACGCTGATCGAACAGGCCGAGCAAGGCGTCGACTATTTCACCATCCACGCCGGCGTGCGGCTGCATTACATCCCGCTGACCGTCGACCGGGTGACGGGTATCGTCTCGCGCGGCGGCTCAATCATGGCCAAATGGTGCCTGCACCATCACCGGGAAAGCTTCCTCTACGAGCACTTCGCCGAGATCTGCGACATCGCCAGAGCCTACGACGTCTCCTTCTCGCTCGGCGACGGCCTTCGTCCAGGCTCGATCGCCGATGCCAACGACGCGGCGCAGTTCGCCGAGCTGGAAACGCTCGGCGAGCTGACGCAGATCGCCTGGGCGAAGGATTGCCAGGTGATGATCGAGGGGCCTGGCCACGTGCCGATGCACAAAATCAAGGCGAACATGGACAAGCAACTCGCCGTCTGCGGCGAGGCGCCGTTCTATACGCTTGGACCGCTGACGACCGACATCGCGCCGGGCTACGACCACATCACCTCAGGCATCGGCGCCGCGATGATCGGCTGGTTCGGCACCGCCATGCTCTGCTACGTCACGCCCAAGGAGCATCTCGGCCTTCCCGATCGCAGCGACGTCAAGATCGGCGTGATCACCTACAAGATAGCCGCCCACGCCGCCGACCTGGCGAAGGGCCATCCGGCAGCGAAAGTCAGGGATGATGCGCTTTCCCGCGCGCGCTTCGAGTTCCGCTGGGAGGACCAGTTCAATCTGTCGCTCGACCCGGAAACCGCGCGGTCCTTCCACGACCAGACCTTGCCCAAGGAGGCGCACAAGGTGGCGCATTTCTGCTCGATGTGCGGACCGAAATTCTGCTCGATGCGTATCTCTCACGACATCCGCGCCGAGGCACAGAAAGAGGGCATGGCGGCGATGGCGGCGAAATACCGCGAGGGCGGCGATCTCTACGTGCCGGCGGACGAGACCGACGCACCGCTCATACCTCAGCCACGTGAGCGATCATGAGGGTCTTGGTCAAAGGGGCCGGCGTCGCCGGCCTCACCGCCGCCTTCGAGTTCGCCGCACGCGGCGCGGCGGTTACCGTTGCCGAGATAAGGCCTGCCCTTGGGGGCAATGCGTCGTGGTTCGCCGGCGGCATGCTGGCGCCATGGTGCGAGCGTGAAAGCGCCGAGCAGCCGGTGCTGGATCTCGGGCGCGGTGCCGCCGACTGGTGGGATGCCGCAACGCCCGGCCAGGTGACGCGGGCCGGAACGCTGGTCGTGGCCGCGCCGCGCGATGCGGGCGAGCTCGACCGGTTCGCCAGCCGCACGACGGGCTATCGGCGCGTCGAGGAAGATGAAATTGCCTTGCTGGAGCCCGACTTAGCCGGCCGCTTCCGCCGCGGATTGCTCTTCCCCGCTGAGGGCCATCTTGATCCGCGCCAGGCGATGGCAGCACTTCATGATAAGCTCGCGGCCACGGGGGTCGAGTTCCGCTTCGGCGCCGACGCCCAGCATGTTTTTGGTTTCGATCGTCAGATCGACTGTACAGGAATGGCGGCGCAAAATGACTGGCTGCGCGGCGTTCGCGGCGAAATGCTCACCCTGCGTATCCCTGATATCTCGCTGTCGCGCCCCGTCAGGCTGCTGCATCCGCGCTTTCCACTCTATGCAGTGCCGCGCACCGACCACCGTTTCATGATTGGTGCGACGATGATTGAAAGCCAGTCCGTCGGACCGGTTACGGCGCGTTCGATGATGGAACTGCTGGGTACCGCCTATGCCCTCCACCCGGCCTTTGGCGAGGCCGAGATCGTTGAAACCGGTGTCGGCGTCCGCCCAGCCTTTCCCGACAATTTGCCGCGCGTCGAAATCAAGGGTGAAATCATCGCGATCAACGGGCTCTATCGTCACGGTTTTCTCCTGGCTCCCGCCATGGCGCGCCAGGCTGCCGATCTGGTTTTCACTCAAGACAGAACCAAGGAGCTTGCTCATGAAACTGATGGTCAACGGCGAAGCGCATGAGGTTGCCGCCACAACGCTGGAGGCGCTGCTTGCCGCGCTTGACTATGAGGGCGATTGGCTGGCGACGGCCGTCAACAATGACCTCGTGCACAAAGCCAACCGGGCGGAATTCCAGTTGAACGACGGCGACCGGATTGAAATCCTCTCGCCCATGCAGGGCGGCTAGGCCATGATCGAGCTTTATGGAGCCGAGCTTCCGTCGCGCCTGCTTCTTGGCACGGCTCAATATCCTTCGCCGGCCATCCTTGCCTATGCAGTCAGGGCTTCGGGCACGGCGGTGGTGACCGTCTCGTTGCGCCGTGAAATGGCAGGCGGCAGGGCTGGCGAAAAATTCTGGTCGTTGATCCGCTCGCTTAGTGTCAGAATCCTGCCCAACACTGCTGGCTGCCGCTCCGTCAAGGAAGCGGTCACGACCGCACAAATGGCGCGCGAAGTCTTCGGCACGCCCTGGATCAAGCTCGAAGTGATCGGCAATCACGACACGCTGCAGCCGGACGTGTTCGGTCTGCTCGAAGCCGCCCGCATCCTGTGCGAGGACGGTTTTGCGGTGTTCCCGTATACAACCGACGACCTTGTCGTCGCCGAGCGGCTGCTTGCGGCGGGCTGCAAGGTCTTGATGCCCTGGTGCGCACCGATCGGTTCCGCCCTCGGGCCGGTCAACATCATGGCGCTGCGCTCGATGCGCGGACATTTCCCTGATGTCCCGCTGATCGTGGATGCTGGTCTCGGACGGCCATCGCACGCGGCAACCGTCATGGAGCTCGGCTTTGACGCCGTACTCCTGAACACCGCAGTTGCCAAGGCGGCCGATCCGGTCGGCATGGCGCGTGCGTTCGGCAAGGCGGTCGAGGCCGGTCGTGAAGCTTTCAGCTCGGGAATGCTCGAACCGCGCGAGGTCGCCGTGCCCTCGACGCCGACGATCGGCAGGGCGGTTTTCTCATGAAGCTCGATCCCTTCTACCTGATCGTCGACAGCGCCGCCTGGATCGAACGGCTGGTGCCACTTGGCGTCAAGCTGGTTCAGTTGCGCATCAAGACCTTGGATGAGGCCGGGTTGCGCGCGGAGATCCGCAAGGCGAAGGGTTTATGCGCCCAGCACTGCTGCCAACTGATCGTCAACGACTATTGGCGGCTCGCCATTGAGGAAGGCTGCGACTTCGTCCATCTCGGCCAAGAGGATTTGGCTGCGGCCGACCTGCTGGCGATTAGATACGCCGGATTGAAGCTCGGGCTCAGCACGCACGATCATCCCGAACTGGAAATGGCGATCGCTGCCGAGCCCGACTATATCGCGCTCGGCCCCATCTATCCCACCGTCCTGAAGCAGATGAAATGGGCGCCGCAAGGGCTCAAGCGGATCAGCGAGTGGAAGCATCGGGTGGTACCCATTCCCCTAGTCGCCATAGGCGGCCTCACCCCTGACCGGCTCGACGGTGTCTTCAAGGCTGGTGCGGACAGCGCGGCGGTGGTCACCGACATCACGTTGAATGCCGATCCCGAAGCGCGCACGCGAGAATGGATCGAAAAGACAAAGCCATGGCGCTGAGGCGAGAACCGCATGTGCTCGTGGTCGGCGGATCTGACTCCAGCGGTGGGGCTGGAATTGCACGCGATATCGAGACGATCTCTTCCATTGGCGTCCGCACCTGCCTGGCTGTCACAGCGCTGACGGTGCAGACGCACGAAGCCGTGATGAAAATCCATCCTTCGCAGCCCGATCTTGTGTCCGATCAGATGCGCGCCGCGCTGCAGGCCAACAAGGTGGCGGCAATCAAGATCGGCATGCTCGCAACGGCCGAGATCGTCGTTGCGGTTGCCGCCGTACTGCGCGAAAATCGACAGGTGCCGGCAGTACTCGATCCAGTGCTGGCCTCCACCTCAGGCCGGGCGCTCTTAGAGGCAGCCGCTATCGCTGTCATGAAGCGCGATCTGATGCCGCTTTGCTGCCTTGTCACGCCCAACCTTCCCGAACTGGCGCACCTTATTGGCTCCGAACTGGCAGTGGATGAGGACGATGCGCTCCGACAAGGACAAAGACTGTTGGCCGCCGGCCCTCAGGCCCTGCTGATCAAGGGTGGGCATGCCTCGGGACTCCGATCGACCGATATTTTATTACGCTCCGATCATGAACCCATCCACGTCGATACACCGCGCCTTGCCACATCAATGCGCGGAACAGGTTGCATACTGGCCAGCGCGATTGCGGCGCATCTGGCGAAGGCGAAGCCGCTTGAAGACTGCGTGCGCGAAAGCAAGCGGCTTGTCTTCGCCACGTTTCAGAGGAATGGAGCAGAATGAACCCGGCTATGCGGTACAAGCAGCTTTGGCCGCTAGTATGCTGGATCCTGAGCGTCTTGCTCGCTGGCGCAAACTCTTAGACGAAAATCGCAACAACACGGCGGTTCGAACCGGACCTCGTGGAAGCAATTCGGCCGCGGTCGCAGCGATCATTCATGAAGGAGGAGAGCTGGTCCTCTTGTTTCGAGGGGATCGGCAGCTCGTAGTTCGCAGTTTCGTTCAGTCCGGGGAGTCGGAGTGGATTCGAACGGCGTGACCGCCCAACCCAAATTAGAGAAAGTGGTGCGGGTGGCAGCGTGAACCTGCGACCCCATCGTCCCGAACGATGTGCGCTACCAGCAAAGCCGCAGCTTTTTGGGCCCGATCGTCACGCTTGCTTCGCAATGATCGCGTTTCCTTTCGAGCTTTGGGTGGGAAACATAGGGCCCCCCCTGCCGAGTTCATGTTTCATTGTCATCTGTCCTGAGACCGATTTCGTCGCCTCGGCGGCGACCTGCTTCTTGGCGATCTTCTCGGCGGCGTCTGCCTGGAAGTCGGGATGATGGTGGCCATAAGTATCGATCAGGACATCCACGGTGATGCCCAGAAAGCCCGCCGCCTGCCACATGTCGGTGCCGGCCCGCATCAGCCAGGTCGCAGCGGTGTGGCGAAGCGTGTGCGAAGTGACGTCGGGACCGAGGCCGGCTGCCTCGCGAGCTCTCCTGAAGCTCTTCTTTACCGACACCACCGGCTTTCCATTCCATTCCACGACAAAATCTTGCGATATTTTTCGGCCGATATTTGCGCTTTTGCCGCGCGCCTTGGTTCTGATATCGAGATCCGTGCACGCCCAGCGGCGGAGGTGAGCCAATAGCCGGTCCGGCAGGCGCACGGGCGGCTGGCGTTTTTTGGTCTTCTTTGCGCCATCGGCACGGCGGTAAAAGATGCCGCGGTCAAGGTCCACATAACCACGCCCTTTGGTTGGACGGACGGCGGCGCCGCAGACTGCGGCAGAGCGTGTTCCTGTATAAAGCGCGACAAGCATGAAGCGGGCGAGGTGTCGTCCGGTACGCCGGCCGCTCTCCTGGCCCTTCCATTTCTGCTTCATACGCCAAGCTGCCCAGATGAGAGCGGCCGCTTCACTGCGCGTCAACCAGCGCTCGCGTGCACCAGCCTTGTCGGGCAGGACAATCGTCGGTGCGGCAGTCGTGTAACCTTCCCTGCGATAGTAGTTGATGGCTGCACGAAAATCCTCGAGTTGGCGGCGCGCAACGGCTTCTGTGGGACAGGACGCGGCGTAGTCGCGGCAGAGTTTGCCGTTAATAGCGGCGAGGGTCTTTTCACCGAAGAAATCGAGGACGTTGTCCAGCCGAGCCGCCGTCTCTTCCGGCGCGGCATGCTTCGGTGCAACCTCTCTCAGGTAGACGCTGACGACATCGGCTATCAAGACATCTTCGGCACCGCGCGCTCGGTGGTACTTGCTTGCGATGTAGGCCGCGAGCGCCTTTTCAGCTTCAGGTCCTGGATGGCCTTTTTCGCCGCTGCCAGCGCTGATGAACGTTGTTCGATCGCGGATAAACCATCCAGCTTTGTTTCGGAGTGTTCCGTCCTTTTTCCAGCTTTCGCCGCGCCAGACGAGGCGTGGCCCTTTCGACGCCCGCGGCATAGTTCCCTCATTCTGGTGATCGCCAGCAAGGTGACGTACTCCTTTCCTGCGATTAGCTCGGTTTCAAGTCGGCCGGCGTCACGTTCCTTGCGTAGGCCTGCTGCGCACATCGAGCCATCGGGAAAGGCAATTCGTGCTGCAATCGCGACGCGCAGGGGCGTGGTCTCGTCGAATTGTTCGGGGATTTTCAAAACGGAGCCCTCAGCCAATCTCTATGGTCCGATAGTTTCGCTCGGAAACAGACGGATCGCGGGTCGCATTGAGCACACTTTTCTGTCTCGCCATTCCGGATGCCCTGCCGCACGATCTTTTCTCTGAATATACGGCTGCGAAAAGCGCCGACTGGAGCGCCTGCGGCAAAGATGCTCCTTTGACCTGCTAATCGGAACGGTTGCGCTGACGCGCACTCCACGAGCCTTTCGGCTGGCTCCCCACTTCCGTGGCCGGTGAAACCGCTCCTGACTGGCTTCGGCTATCTGTGCGGCTTCCGTTTCCATGGACTCACTGCCAGGTCTCTTGGGCCTACTCCCGCGCGCCCGGCTTTAGTGGGTTCTGCTGATCGCCTCACGCTGCGGTTTCGAACGGTGTCTTTCACCTCGGAGTTGGTCAGCAACCGCAATCTTCGTTCGAGTCCATAGAGTTAGAGCGCCGCGCTTGGCGCACTGACGGGTTGAAGGCTGGGAGAGAGGCTCCCGGCGCCCGACGCGGAGACTCGCAATGACCAAGCATCGGCACCAAGCTGCCCCGACCCGGGCCAGCGTATATGACGACATCACCAGCAAGATCATCGGCGAGCTGGAGGCCGGTCGGCTGCCCTGGGTTCAGCCATGGGGAATGGCAGCTGCGAAGGCGCCGCTCGCCATGCCGAAGAACGCCGCCACCGACCGGCAATACTCTGGAATCAATGTCCTGATCCTCTGGGGTTCGGTGATCGAGCAGGGCTTTTCAGGACAGAGCTGGCTGACCTTCCGCCAGGCGCTCGCGCTTGGCGGTAGCGTCCGCAAGGGTGAGCATGGAACGACAGTCGTCTACGCCCATCGGTTCGTGCCCGACGACGAGAAAAAGCGTACCCGCGAAACCGGCGAGCAAGCCCGATCGATCCCATTCCTCAAACGCTTCACGGTGTTCAACGCCGCGCAGTGCGACGGGCTGCCCGACGATGTTGCGATGGCCACGCACCCGCCCCTACCCGGCCTGATCGAGCCGAAGGTCGAGAGGCTGATCAAGCAGACGGGGATCGATTTCCGGGTTGGTGGCAGCCGCGCCTTCTACGCTCCGGCCCACGATTATGTGCGGGTCCCGCCACCCCAAGCCTACTTCGAGCCGATCAATTGGCACCGGACCGCCCTGCATGAACTCGGGCACGCCACCGGTCATGCCTCACGCCTCAACCGGGATTTGTCTGGTTCCTTCGGCACCAAGAAGTATGCCTTCGAAGAGCTGGTTGCCGAGATAAGTGCGGCTTTCTGCTGCGCCTCGCTGGGCATCACTCCGACCGTGCGTCACGCCGACTATATCGGCTCGTGGCTGGAGGTCCTGCGCGAGGATAACCGTGCGATCGTTCGCGCCGCCTCTCTGGCAAGCAGGGCTGCGGATTATCTCTTGGGGTTCTTGCCCGACAAAGTCGCCGCTGACGACGATCGGCGGGAGGCAGCGTAATGGCCGCCCGCTTCCAGTTCGGCGTCTTCCTGCGGATGCGTTCATGACCGAAGTCTGCCTCGATGCCGGACCCCGCTGCGGCGAAGTCGTTGCAGAGCGCCAGGACCGACCGGCTGCTCCGCGACAAGTGTCGCTTGGCTGCAGAGCACATCAGAGGGCGGGGAGTGACGGAATTCTCATGACGGGTTTGGAGGTCGAGAGAGAGGCTCTCGGCCGCCCGTCGCGGAGTACATCCCGATGGCTACTGCCGTTCAGAAGATCACCCTGTCGTCCTCGCGCGACATTCCCTTCAACAAGCTGGTGCTCTCCCAGTCCAATGTCCGGCGCGTCAAGGTCGGCGTCTCGATCGAGGATCTTGCGGCCTCGATCGCCCGCCGCGGCTTGATCCAGAGCCTCAGCGTCTTGTCCGTCGTCGACAGCGACGGCAACGAGACTGGCATGTTTGAGGTACCTGCCGGAGGCCGGCGCTTCCGCGCGCTTGAGCTGCTGGTGAAGCAAAAGCGCCTCGCCAAGACCGCCCTCGTGCCCTGTGTCGTGCGCGCCCGTCACAGCGCGATCGTTGCCGAGGAGGTGTCGCTCGCCGAGAACATTGAGCGAGCGCCGCTGCACCCGCTCGATCAGTTTCGCGCCTTCCAGGACATGCGCCAAAAAGGCATGAGCGAGGAGGAGATTGCCGCAGCCTTCTTCGTGCCGGTCAACGTCGTTAAGCAACGGCTTAGGCTGGCTTCTGTCTCCCCAGTGCTGCTCGATGTGTATGCCGATGACGGGATGACGCTGGAGCAACTCATGGCTTTCACGGTCTCTGAAGACCGCGCTCGCCAGGAGCAGATCTGGGAGGCAATCAGGGATGCCTGGTCGAAAGAGCCCTATCAAATCCGGCGCATGCTGACCGAAACGACGGTGCGCGCCTCCGACAAGCGCGCCGTCTTCGTGGGGACCGACGCCTATGAGGCCGCGGGTGGTATCGTCATGCACGACCTGTTCCAGTCGGATGACGGCGGCTGGCTGCAGGATGCAGCGCTGTTGGACCGCCTGGTCACCGAGAAGCTCAAGGCGGTTGCCCAGGAAGTTGCAGCCGAGGGTTGGAAGTGGGTCGAGGTCGCTGTCAGCTTCCCCTACGACGCAACGCGTGGGCTGTATCAGCTGCAGAGTGATCCGCTCGATCTCTCTGCCGAGGAGCAGGCTACCATCGATGCCCTCAACGCCGAGCATGCCAAGCTTGAAACCGAATCTGAGGGTGCTGACGAGCTGCCCGAAGACGTCGATCAGCGACTCGGTGAAATCGAGACCGCGCTCGCCAATTTCGACAAGCGCCCAAGGCAGTTCGATCCGGCCGACATCGCCATCGCCGGCGCGTTCGTCAGCATCGACGCCGACGGCTCGCTCTCGGTCGACCGCGGCTTTCTCCGGCCTGAGGACGTGCCGCCGATGTCACTCGACGGCGCGAATGAATCGAACAGGGACGGCGGGTCCGGGGCTGCCGACAGTTCGTCGGTGCACCGTGCCGTTGTCACCATTGGCGGCCAGGCAGTCGAGTGCGAGGAAGACGAGGACGATGCGGTCAAGCCTCTGCCGGACCGACTGGTGACAGAGTTGACCGCACGCCGGACGCTGGCGTTGCGCGATGCGGTTGCCGGCAACCCTCACGTCGCCATGACAGCGCTCTTGCACAAGCTGGTCACCGACACGTTCCAGCACCGCACCACGAACGGGTGCCTGGAGGCCTCGATCCGTCACGTCTTCTTTCCTCTGCAGGCAGGTGACCTGAAGGACAGCCCCTCGGCGAAATCGGTGGCCGAACGCCATGAGGCCTGGAAATCGGACCTGCCGACCGAGGACGATGCACTTTGGGACTGGATCGCCTCACTTGATGAGACCAGCCGCGCGGCGTTGCTCGCCCATTGCGTCAGCTACGGCGTGAACGCGCTCCACGAGAAAGCCGACCGCTATGGCGGCGCTATCTCGGCACACGGGGTTCGGCAGCGGATCGCGCAAGCTGATCGACTGGCACGCGCGGTCGGTCTCGATATGGTCGACGCCGGCTGGACACCGACAGTCGAAAACTATCTCGGCCGCATCACCAAGTCTCGCATTCTCGAGGCAGTGCGAGAGGCGAAGGGGGAACAGGCCGCACAGCTTATCGACCATCTGAAGAAGGGTGATATGGCGAAGGAAGCCGAGCGCTTGCTGACCGATAGTGGCTGGCTGCCCGAGCCGCTGCGCCTGGTCGACCTCGACGGCAGTGCTGGCGCTGATAGCGGCGCCGGCGCCGACGGCTATGGGGAAGAGCTGCCCGAATTCCTCTCAGACGACGATGCGCAGATTGAAGACAGCGAACCGCACATGGCCGCTGAATAGATCGCCTCGCGCGGAGCGGCTTCGGCCGCTCCGCGCCCTTTCCTACCCCTGCCGGGCGCTCACTTTCTCGCACACGGGCAAAGCCAATTGGCCGCTTCTGCCGCGTCCTTCTCGGTCGGCGGCTGCTGCCCCGCCGTCCCCACTGCCTGCCAAGATATCGCCCCCGGGCTGCCAACCGCGTTGCCGCTGTCGTCGTTGGGCTGACAGCGGGTAGCGGCGCAGCGCCTGGATCGAAGAAGGATCGTTATCGGCAAGACCGCAGTCCAGAGGGGAGAGGCCGGCCAAGGCGGATTTGAGCCGGATTGGTCGAGAGAGAGGGCCGCCCGGTTCATTCCCGTTCCGCTCTCCTCGAGGTTTTCTCCATGCTTGATGTTTCTTCGAAGACTGCCGCTCCGGCAGTGCCGCTTCCGCTTGTCTCATCCCCGGCTGTCGAACCAGCTGCCGCCATCCACAGCGCGGCGCAGTTTCTTCTGCCCCATCTCGAACGCGGTCAGCGCGTCGACGCCTCGAGCCTTCGCTCGGCCATGGAAGCTGCCTTCGGTGCCTCCGATGCGTCCGGCGCATGGGACTGGAAATCAGCCTATGACGCTTGCGAAGTCGCGACGGTGCTGTTCCTGCGCAAATACGGAAAGTCGCTTTTCCGCAAAGCCGGTTCTGCGGCCGCTGCACTTCCGATGCTGGACAAGATTGCCGGCCTGTTCCCAACTCACACGCGCCGCTCCGAAGAGACCGAAGCGCTTCAGCAGTTCAGCACCCCCATTCCGCTCGGTCTGGCGGCCGTGACTGCCGCGGCAATCACCCCTGCCGACCGCGTGCTTGAGCCCTCCGCCGGCACCGGGTTACTTGCTATTTTGGCCGAGATCAGCGGCAGCACGTTGCTGCTCAACGAACTGGCCGAGGCCCGCGCCGGGCTTCTCTCATTGCTCTTTCCGGCTATCCCCGTCACTCGCTTCAACGCAGCGCAGATCGATGATTATCTCAATCCCGGCATTGTGCCGAGCGTCGTGCTGATGAACCCGCCGTTCTCGGTTCTGGCCAATGTCTCGGGTCGCGTGTCCGACGCTGCCTATCGTCACGTCGCCTCTGCGCTGGCCCGGCTCGCCGAGGGCGGGCGGCTTGTCGCAATCACTGGCGCAAATTTTTCCCCAGAGCTGCCCATCTGGCGCGAGTCCTTCGTCAGGCTCCAGGAGCGCGGTCGCGTGGTGTTCACCGCCGCGATCGACGGCGCCGTCTACGCCAGGCATGGCACCACCGTCGAGACCCGGCTGACCGTCATCGACAAACTGCCGGCCGACAATCCAGGCAGCTTTCCAGCATCAGCCGGCACGGCGCCCGATGTCGCCACACTGATCGCCAGGATTGGCGAGCACGTTCCCGCACGGCTGCCGGTCAGCGCTTCGACTTTTGCGCCCGCCGTCAAGGCACTAGGGCCCACAGCCCGCCCCGTGCGCGGTGATCTCGCCAGATCCGCGGCTTCCTCTCCGGTGCGCAGCCTCGCCGAGCCGGAAGGCGCCGAGCTTGCTTACGAGACTTTGGACTGGAGGCCTGCCGAAAGTAGGCACATCACCGATGGCATCTATGAGGAGTACGGGTTGCAGGCGATCCGCATTCCGGGCGCCCATCCGCATCCGACCAAGCTGGTTCAATCGGCGGCGATGGCATCCGTTGCTCCGCCGAAGCCGAGCTACCGGCCGATTCTTCCTGCCAAGGTTGTCAGCGACGGCCTCTTGTCCGACGCGCAGCTAGAAACAGTCATCTATGCCGGCGAGGCCCATTCGGAGTTCCTCGCCGGTTCCTGGATGGTGGACGAGACCTTCGATCTTGTCTCTGCCGCGCGCCACGATGCCGCGCACGCCGTGCGATTCCGCCGGGGCTTCATGCTCGGCGACGGGACGGGCGCCGGCAAGGGCCGCCAGTCGGCCGGCATCATCCTGGATAGTTGGATGCAGGGCCGCCGCAAGGCGGTGTGGATCTCCAAATCCGACAAGCTGATCGAAGACGCCCAGCGCGACTGGTCTGCTCTCGGCATGGAGCGCCTGCTGGTCACGCCGCTGTCGCGGTTCCCGCAGGGCAAGGCCATCCGCCTCGATCACGGGGTCCTATTCACCACCTACGCCACGCTGCGCTCCGACGAACGCGGTGAGAAGGTCTCGCGCGTGCGGCAGATCGTCGAATGGTTGGGCACCGAATTCGACGGAGTGATCATTTTCGACGAGAGCCACGCCATGCAGAACGCCGCAGGCGGCAAGGGAGAACGCGGCGACGTCGCCGCCTCACAGCAGGGACGCGCCGGCCTCCGCCTCCAAAACGCCCTGCCGAACGCCCGCGTCGTCTATGTCTCGGCGACGGGCGCAACCACCGTCCACAACCTCGCCTACGCGCAGCGTTTGGGCCTGTGGGGTGGTGAGGATTTGCCCTTCGCGACCAGGGCCGAATTTGTCGAGACGATCGAGGCCGGCGGCGTTGCCGCCATGGAAGTGCTGGCCCGAGACCTTCGCGCACTCGGTCTCTACATGGCCCGATCGCTCTCGTACGATGGTGTCGAATACGAGCTGGTCGAGCACCAGCTTACCTCCGAGCAGACCCGCATCTACGACGCCTATGCCGGAGCGTTTAGCGTCATTCATAACAACGGCGCCTCGCGGAAATTCCAACCGAGGAATGGAACGACGTTCGCGTCGACATCACGCCGCGCGAATATGTCCTCTCGTATCTGCAGCATTCCTTCCCCGTGCAACTCTACGAGCCGTTCACCGACAGCGAAGGCAATTTGTCGTCACGTCCGGTCTATCGCGACGGCCAGCCCGTCGAGAGCCGCGAAGCGGTCGCCCGCCGCGATCGCCTCATCGAGCAACTCGCTTCACTGGCCCCCGTCCCGGGGGCACTCGATCAGATCGTACAGCGCTTCGGCACCGACCTCGTAGCGGAAGTGACAGGCCGGTCGCGCCGCGTCGTTCGCAAGACCAGCACTCGAGGCATCGATCGCCTTGTCGTCGAAAACCGCGCCGGATCGGCCAATTTCGCCGAGGCACAGGCATTCATGGATGACTGTAAGCGCATATTGGTGTTTTCCGACGCCGGTGGCACTGGCCGCAGCTATCACGCTGATCTCACTGCGAAGAACCGCCGCCTTCGAGTTCACTATCTGCTTGAGCCGGGCTGGAGGGCCGATGCCGCCATCCAGGGCTTGGGGCGCACCAACCGCACGAACCAGGCGCAGCCGCCGCTGTTCCGGCCGGTTGCGACCGATGTGAAGGCTGAGAAGCGCTTTCTCTCGACGATAGCCCGGCGGCTCGACACATTGGGCGCCATTACGCGCGGCCAGCGCCAGACCGGCGGTCAGGGCCTATTTCGCCCTGAGGACAATCTGGAGTCGCACTATGCCCGCGACGCGCTGCGGCAGCTTTACCTGCTGCTGGTTCGCGGCAAGGTGGACGGCTGCTCACTCCAGATGTTCGAGGAAGCGACCGGCCTCACACTGACGGAGTCCACCGGCATCAAGGACGAGCTGCCACCGATCACGACCTTCCTCAATCGGCTGCTGGCGCTTACCATCGCACTTCAAACCGTCCTGTTTACAGCCTTCGAACAATTGCTAAATGCGAAAATCGAGGGCGCCATTGCCTCCGGTGCCTACGACATCGGCTTGGAAACACTGCGTGCCGAGAGCTTCGTCGTCACCGAGCGACGCGTCATCCATGTCCATGCGGCCACCGGTGCGGAAACGCGACTGCTGACCATCGCCCAGCGCAAGCGCAATCGACCCGTTTCACTTGCCGATGCCCTTGCCCAGCTTCACGATCCCCGCGCGAAGCTCCTGGTCAACAACCGATCCGGCCGCGCCGCCGTACAGGTGCCAGCGCCCGCACTCATGCTCGACAACGGCGAGATCGAATGGCGCGTCCGGCTGATCCGGCCGATGGAGCACCATCAGGCCTCATTGAAGATGATGGCGGAGAGCCACTGGGTTGAGGCTGAGCAGGCTGCGTTCGCTGACGCCTGGAGTGCCGAGACGGCTGACGTGCCCGAGTTCACGGACAGCACTATCCATGTCGTTGCCGGCATGCTGCTGCCGATCTGGAAGCGTCTGCCTAGGGAATTCTCACGTGTGTACCGGCTCCAGACTGACGATGGCGAGCGCATCATCGGTCGTCAGGTCCCGCCAGCATGGATCGCGGGCGCACTGGCAACAAGCTCACCTTCGATCACAGCCAGTGATGCTTTCGTTGCGCTACTGGGCGGTCGAACGATCCTCGACCTCGCTGATGGTCTGCAGCTTCGGCGCAGCCGCCTCATGGGCGTTAGCCGAATCGAGCTGACGGGCTTCAACGACACAATGCGCGACCGTCTTTCGGCTTACGGCCTCTTCCGAGAGATCATCTCCTGGAAGCTGCGCATGTTCGTGCCCGCCGACGCATCTGGACCCGCAATTCTGGGCAAGTTGCTGAAGGGCTATCCAGTCCAGCGCATCGACACGCGGGAGGGTGCGTGATGGCCCGCCACGATGCGTCAGAACTGGCGCACCGCCTCGGCCAGCAGGCTGAGGCGGTTTGTCGCTACTATCTTTCGAACGGGCATCGCGAGGGCCGCTACTGGCTTGTCGGCGATGTGCAAAACACGCCGGGCCGCTCAATGTTCGTGCGTCTCGTCGGGTCAGCGAACGGAAAAGGAGCAGCCGGCAAGTGGGCCGATGCGGCGACTGGCGAGCATGGCGACCTTCTAGACGTCATCCGCGAAAGCCGCGGCTTCAGCAACTTCAAGGACGTTGCGAATGAAGCAATGACATTTTTCGGCTTGCCGCATCCCGAACCAGAGCAGATTTCTCCCCGGCCGAAATCGGTAGACACGCCATCCGGATCATCGGAGGCAGCGCGTCGGCTGTTTGCGATGTCGCAGCCGATTGCGGGTACGGTCGTAGAGGCGTATCTGCGCAACCGCAGTATTACCGCTTTGCACGGGACCGGAAGCCTGCGTTTTCACCCGCGCTGCTACTACCGGCCCGACGAACACGCGCCGACTGAGACCTGGCCGGCGATGATCGCTTCCGTCACCGATCTCGACGGCCATTTGACTGGCGCACATCGCACCTGGCTTGATCCTTCCGGCAGGGGCAAGGCATCGGTCGGTACGCCGAGGCGCGCGATGGGCGATCTTCTCGGTCACGCGGTTCGCTTTGGCCTGCCGGGCGACGTCATGGCGGGCGGCGAAGGCATCGAGACCGTCTTGTCGCTTCGGTGCATCCTGCCCGATATGGCTATGGCAGCGGCACTTTCGGCCGCCCATCTTGCTGCCATGCTGTTCCCCCTCACGCTGAGACGGCTCTACATCGTGCGCGACGCCGATCCAGCCGGTAACGGCGCGCGTGACACCTTGATCGAAAGAGCGAATGCTGCCGGGATCGAGCCGGTCGTGCTCTCGCCGGCACTTGGGGACCTCAACGAAGATCTCTGTACGCTAGGCGTGGATGCCGTTCGAGCAGCAGTCCGTGTTCAGCTCGCCCCGCAGGACATCACCCGTTTCATGGCAGTGGCGGGATAACTCGGAACGAAACAATCTGTCCGCTGTCGCTTGCATCGCTTGGATGCTCCTGAAGTCGGAGAGAACCGCGCCTGCGGGCCTTCGAGAGGGCGATCGGCCAGCAAACGACCCGGACCCGCAATGTCTTCGGCCGACTATTTTCCGGCGCGCTCCCCAAGGGAGCGCTTTCCATCGCGAAGCAAAATAGCCGGCCTTCACCCTCCTCCGCTGACACTCCGGCCCTTCGCTTCGCTGCGGGTGCAGGTCCGTCCCGTCCGCCGGCTTCCGTCGCCATGAAGGCCGCGAGGGTCGCGGTCCAACCGGCGGAGCATCCAATGAGCGAGCATGACGACTACGAACCACAGCACTCGTCTTCACCCATCGACCACGTCCTCACCGAACTCCAGCTCTATGGCTACCGACCCTTCGCGGATGAGCCTGATCCTCGACCGCTTCCAGAGGGCCACTGCGTCGCCGGCGCGATTGCCGACATCTTCGACGCCCTCATCGTGGCACTGCAAGACACTCGCCTCGAGCCCGATCTCGACGATCTTCTGTGGTCGACCGTCAACATCTTTCACCGCGCCGCAGATCGGATCGAGCGCGAACTCGACCACAACGAGCAGGCGCAACGCCGCAGCCAGCGTGAGCAGGACGGCAGCGAAGTGAAATCCGTCGAGCTGGAACGCCTGACGGCCGAAGGGCAGACGCTGATCGAACGCCAAAGCGCCTTCGAACTGATGCGTGATCAGGCCGCGGATCACTACGAGCGCCACACCGGATCGAGTTGGCGACCGCGCAGCGGATCGATGGTCAACCACCGCAACATGACCTCTGCGCTGATCGACAGCCGCGACTTTCTCAGCGCCAAGAAACGCGCCTCGCAGGAAGTCCTTCTGCCACCTGGCCCGAAAATCGCCTTCACCGCTGGGCTCGACTTCAATGACCACCAGCTGATCTGGGCCAAGCTCGACCAGGTCCACGCCAGGCATCCCGACATGGTCTTGATGCATGGGAAATCGCCGAAGGGTGGCGAAAAGATCGCCTCCTGTTGGGCAGACCACCGCAAGGTACCCCAAATCGGCTTTGCCCCTGATTGGACAAAGCATGCCAAAGCCGCCCCGTTCAAGCGCAATGACGCAATGCTGGAGGTACTGCCGATAGGCGTCATCGTCTTTCCCGGGACCGGAATTCAGGACAATCTTGCAGACAAGGCAAAGAAGCTCGGCATCCCAGTCCTCGACTTCCGCCCCAAGGGAGGCGGCGCGTAAGCGCTGCCCGCCCCTACCTTTTTTCGATTGTACGATACGGCCGCGGTCGGGCAGCGCATACTGTATTTGCAGCTCGCTGGAGTGCTTGGCCCGGGATGCCGTATCTCCGGCTCCCGGCGCCGCCCGTCTTTTGCGATACTCAAGTCCGCGCGCTCTAGCAAAGGCGCGCGACGCCGTCACGCTTGCCGTCAACGTTTCAGCTGCGTCGCAGCTGGCATCACAGCTGCGAATAACGACGCCCGTTCAACCGAACAGGGCTGGATCTGGGCGAACTCACAGAACAACCGGCGTGGGCAGGATGCTTTTTTCTGACCGGCCGTCACATTGTTAGCGTTGTCGCTGACACGGCATCGCGCGACGCACAGTTCGAATCCACCACGGCGTGCCGTCTCGTTCCAAAGATAGCGGATATCCGGTGATGCACGTCAGCCGTGACTTTGACCATCACGTGCGTGTCTTAAGCGCGGTGCCGACAACAGCTTGCGACTTCGCGATGCCTGTACAGAGGAGCATCGACGCCGGTGATCGTCGTAGCCGGGATTTCGCCAGCGACGGTATCGCCAGGTTCTCCGTTGATGTCTCTATCTGGTGGGCCGCTCCAAACGGCCTCTTTAATGGGCTGATCTGGCCGAAGGTCGGCTGCGCCTCGATCGCCTAAGCCGCAATGGCGCCGATCGACTTTCTTCCCCTGCCGGCTGCGCCGTCATTCCTCGCCAAACAACAAAGTCGCTTGGCTGCCATCCTCCGCTGGCGCTGCGGTCGCAAGCGATGCGGCGTCGATCGCCTCCGGCCCGCCGATCGCCATCGAGGCCGCAATGGTGCGGGCTCGAAACAGAGTTCAAGGAGAAAACTCATGGCGATAATCGGAACCTTCAAGAGGACCGGCAACAACGAGTTCACCGGCGAAATCGTCACTCTCTCGCTCCAGACCAAGAACGTCCGGGTCGTGCCCGAGACCAACCGCTCTGGCGACAGCGCCCCCAGCCACCGTGTCTTCGTCGGGCGGGTCGAGATCGGCGCCGCATGGTCCAAGCGCTCCAATGACGGCCGCGACTATCTCGGCGTGAAGCTGGACGATCCGAGCTTCGCTGCTCCGATCTACGCCAACCTCTTCAACGATGAAGAAGGCGAAGGCTACAGCCTCATCTGGTCGCGCCCCAACGGCCGCCGCAACGCGGAGTAAGGGCCCGACCAAGGCTCCGCCCGGACGAACAGGGCGGGGCCGTCCTCCTTTTCACGACAAGATGAGCGCAGTCGCTGCGCAACCAGCTCCGTCGGACTTGGGGCGACTACCTGTCGTGTTCGCGACTGGAGACTTCATTCCTGCATGTTGCCTCGCCGATCATCGAAAATTCGCGGTGTTTCCCGCGTCAACTCACGGTGCCGATTTTCTGATCAACTCGCATGGGTCCACATTCAGCGCAGTTGCGATCCTCCCAAGAACACTGATGCTGGCCGAGACCCGAGCGCGCTCGATCGATCCGACGTAACGCATGCTCAGTCCAGAGCGGGCGGCCAGTTCCTCCTGCGTCACGTTCTGGTCATGGCGCAGACGACGCATGTTGGCCGCCATGATCTCCTTGAGATTCATGACGGATTAGGGACCAGAAAGGGAACTATCGTTCTAGGAATGATCGTTCCTATTCGCTATGATTGGTGCTCGATCTAAAGGACGGCTCCTTCGAGATCGCGA
This sequence comes from Mesorhizobium sp. M0701, assembly GCF_040320365.1. NCBI lineage: Bacteria > Pseudomonadati > Pseudomonadota > Alphaproteobacteria > Hyphomicrobiales > Phyllobacteriaceae > Mesorhizobium > Mesorhizobium sp. M0701. Next base: position 115,918 of record NZ_JAMYPO010000010.1, on the reverse strand, counting down.
TCGAAATATGAACGGTCAAATACCATGCTTAAACCGCTGCTCGATCCTGATGTCGCCGACATTGCGCCGGATGCCCCGGTCCTGACCGGCTATGACGAGGAGCGTCTGCTCACCTACATTCGCCTCCTTGACGCGGCAGCGGAAGATGCCGATTGGCGAGAGGTGGCCAGGATCGTCTTGCATATAGACCCGGAGCAGGAGCCGGAACGAGCGTTCCGGTCCTGGGAGACCCATCTTGCCCGCGCGCGATGGATGACGACCAGCGGCTACCGATATCTTCTCGCTGGCGGCGCTCCGCACTGACGCGGGCCGGCGCTCCACTTTGCTGAGTCGGCATAATGGTTTGCCGACTCTCCAACTATTCAACTTCCTTATCCGCCGGGAATGTTGATGCCGACGCCTCACATCCGGGTACGCGGAGAGGACAGGAACAGTGCAAGGCGATTGGACCGATCCGGCGGCGTATGCACACATGTGCAGCTACCAGGCTACGGAGTTCGCTGCCGAGTATCTGATCCGGAATGACGAATTCGTGGCAGAGTGCAGCCAGCTTGCATCGCAACTCGCTGGTTCTGGAGAACCTGCCGGTCAGCCCGATCTCGCCGCCCGTTGGGGCGCGCGATTTCAAAACTGCCGGTGCCGGACTTCCGAAAGCTGACAATATCATCTGGACGGAACAGGCCTCGCCGCGCGTGCTCCGGGTCATGCGGGTATCTGCATCCCATCAAACAGTTCGACCTTCCAGCCTTGCCGGAGCCAGCGTTTGGCCGCAGGACGAAGGCCTTCACATTATTTGGTCTACCTTAATTGGGAAAAGTCATCTCGTCGCTGATGACCGCGCAGGTGAATTCAACGCTATCCTTCTGCCGCTCGATGCTGCATTCGAGACGCGGCTCGATGCAGCGCGCCGGTTCTGGCGCGCACTGAACGGCCGGGCAGCCAGTCCATCTTACGGCGCGCTGCCGCAACAGACCAAGACCAGGCATATCCTCAATTTACGCGCACATGATGGTCACCGCACGGGTGCAACCTATCGTCAGCTCGCGGAGGTGCTGTTTTCGCAAGAGCCGATTGTGCCGCGAGATTGGCGTGATCATCACCTCCGCCACAAGGTCCGAGCTATCTTACGCCGTGCAGCTTTTTTAGTCGCCGGCGGCTATCGCGATCTTCTCTTCTACCCCCACAACCGCAGCGAAAAGTCCGGCCGCCGAAGTCCTTCTTCGGGGTAGCAAAAACGCGCCCCCCAATCTTTGCCCTCCCTCGCCTTTCCTCATTTCGATCATGGTCCACTTCGCGCGTCCCGGCAGGCCAGGACGACAGCAGAACCGAATGGAGATCGAGCGATGTCGAAGGGTCCCGCGGACGCGCCCCAAAAGTATTTGCGCACGAAGGAGGCAGCACCCATCGTCGGGCTCTGCGCCCGCACACTCGAAAAGCACCGGACCTACGGCACCGGCCCAAAATACCGAAAGGTCGGCGGGCGCGTTCTCTACGACATCAACGACCTGCACGCCTGGATAGAGCTGGGCGCACGCACCTCCACCAGCGATGCCAACGCGACCTATGTTCCGCCGGCAAAACCCCATGCAGCCCGCGCGCCCGCCTATGTCGGCAGGCGCGACCGCAGCTCCTGATCTGTGGCGCACCGAAAATGCAGTATCGCGAGACCGTTCAGCAGCAATTTGCGCTGCCTCATGTCCCCTCATCCGGCTTCCCTCCACCCGGCACGCGGGACGTCGTGGCGTGGCAGCTCGTCTTGTTGGTGAAATCCCGCCACCTGACACCGATCCACTCTCATGCGCGCGAAGAATCGACCTGCGTTGAGGCGGCAGGTGTGCACGGCATGGCAACGATTTGGAACGCTGCCATCCTGGTCTGGGCTGCGTCGCAAACCATCCACGCGCAAGCCAGGAGATTGCAACCGCGCCGCCTGGTAGCGGCGAAACAGCAGCAAACCCTGACCTTCATGTCGCCGCGTAAACGGCGGCACGTCCACAGCCGGATAGCCGCACGCGAGCAGCCGAGTCCATACACGGCCAAGCGTCGTAAAACTTGCCTGCTGCGCCCCGGGATCGGGTCATGAGCAAGCGCACAAAGATCATCGCCACGATGGTTGGCGGCGTAGTGCTCGCCGCGGCGCCGGCATGGATTAGCCATCCGCCGCTGTCCATCTGGAATGCATCGGCGAGCATCCCCGTCGGGCTCTATCGCGTCCAGCCGGCCGACAAAATCGGTATTGCCAATATCGCCGTCATCATGCCGCCCGAGCCATTGGCGGCCTTCATGGCAAGACGCGGGTATCTGCCGAAAAATGTGCCGCTCCTGAAGCGTATTTTGGCACTCGGGGGCGCAACCGTCTGTCGCCAAGGCACAACCATCATCGTCAACGGCAAGACGTATGGACATGCGCGCGAGCGTGACAGGCGCGGTCGAGCCCTGCCCATCTGGCAGGGCTGCCGCGACATTGCCGAGGCCGACGTCTTCCTTATGAACCCGGGTGCAGCCGACAGTTTTGACAGCCGCTATTTCGGCCCGCTCCCGCTCTCATCGATCGTTGGCCGTGCGGTTCCCGTCTGGACCACGGAGCGCACCACTCCGGTGCTGGATATCACCAACCGATCCCCTTGCTAGCGAGCCGTGACGGCTCGGCTCGGCGCGCACTAACACCCATGAAAGGAGCACTGCACTGCAATGACCCAGATCGGAACCTTCACGCGCAATGATGACGGCTTCTTCGGCAATCTCTCCACGCTAACAATCGAGGCGAAGATTGCCATTCTGCCTGCCGAGAAATCCAAAACCGAAAACGCGCCCGACCATCTGATCTATTGCGAAGGGATGGCGGTCGGTGCGGCTTGGGACCGCGCCGGAGACAAGGCTGGGGATTACCTCTCCGTCTCAATTGACGACCCGTCCTTTACGCAGCCGATCCGCGCCAAGCTGTTCCGGTCCGATGCAGAGAACAGCGTCTGGAGCCTGCACTGGAACCGATCATCGAAGCGCGACGGGCGAGGCTGAACAGATGCTTCTGGAGCCCTTCGACGAATCTTTCTCGGCAACCCTTTTGATCCATTGCGCGCCGGTCAAACCCTTCGACCCGACCGCCCGCGACGCAGCCCAGAGGGGGCCTGACACTTGCTTGTGGTTGCGGACGCCGATTTCATCACAGTTTTGGCAAAGCCGGTTCGATCGGCGAGCCCCTGCCCTTAACGGAAGCGAACACCGTCGCAGGCTGGCGGCGCATCGGTTCTGCGGTCTGCGGGATGCAGCCCACAGAGGCATGACGACGTTTGCCGCATGTGTCATGCTTGGCTTCGTGGCGCCCGAAACTGGTGCAGCGGCTTCCTCTCATGGTGAACGGCCGGCGCACTCCGAGTCGACGATCTTGTCGGCTGGCCCGTGGTCGCGGCATATTCGAGAAGCGTCAAAACGCTTCGCCATTCCAGAGCGGTTGCTGCGCGGCGTCATGCATGTTGAGAGCGTCGGCGATGTTCGTGCGCTTTCAAGCAAGGGCGCAATGGGCTTGATGCAGATCATGCCGGCGACGTGGGAAGAACTGCGCATCAAATACCGTCTCGGTGACGATCCCTATCAACCGCGTGACAACATTCTTGCAGGTGCAGCATATCTTCGCGAAATGCTCGACAGCTTCGGGCGCAGCGGCTTTCTTGCCGCTTACAATGCCGGTCCTGGTCGGTACACGGAACATCTCTTAACCGGCCGTCCGCTGCCACGCGAGACGGTCGACTACGTCAGGAAACTCGCGCCGCTGCTCGATGGTGCAGTTCTCAGTCCGCGGCGCGCGCGGCAAGGAAGGGGCAGAGCCAGCTCGCTCCGTGCAACGATCTTTGCGCATCCCCATGACATTCGGAACGCCACTGCATCGGATGGCAATGGTTATGGCGAGACGATCTTTGCGGCGATTCATTCGTCCGCAATGGGGTCGCCAATGGGCAATCCTGTTGCGGACCTGACCGCGATCGAGCCACGGCCGAGTGAAACCGATTTCCAATCGAACCACGCTGTTTCCGGCCTATTCGCTCAACCCTCTTTAGCCATATCGCGATGATCGCCACGTTCCTCCTCAATTGCATTCCGGCCTGTTCCGTCGCGGAAATTGCGGCGGAAGGGTTGGCTGTGGATGAGAACAGAGAGCTGGCAGGATAAAGGGCCGCGAGGTGCGGCTCGGTTCGGCCGATTGTTTTCCTTACGATTTTCGTCTCATTTCGCAATGTGCTGGCACAATCAGCGATGTGCGCTATTCCCAATTTTTCAGTCTTTCAATGGAAACCGCACCTCGTGGCCGTCTAGCATGAAGCGTGACGATAGCTTTCGCGTCCGCCCCGGTCGCATCCGCTCCCGCGCCGGCCAGCGCGCACGACCCTTCATCTTCCAGGCTCTTGCGGCCACACAGCGCGCCGGCGGGCACCTTACACGCGAGGGTCGGATCACCTCCCCGCGAGCTTCAACGTTTGGCCGCGGCAGGTCAGCGAGCATCCGCGCCAGTCGCCTCATCTCTGACAGCTCACGCGGCGCCGTCGTCAAGACCCGTGTGGTACGGCAGTTCAGAGGGTCTGCGCCACTCGCCACCCATCTCAAATATCTTCGCCGCGAAGGTGTTACACGTGACGGTGAGAAGGCGAGGATGTTCGGTCCCGACACCAAAGATGCAGATCATGACGCCTTCTGCGACCGCTGCAAGGATGATCGGCATCACTTCCGTTTCATCGTTTCGCCGGAGGATGCAATGGAGCTCGGCGACCTCAAGAACTTCGCTTGTGACCTGATGGTCGACATGGAGCGCGACCTCGGCACGAAGCTCGACTGGATAGCCGTCGATCACTGGAACACCGAACATCCGCACGTTCACATCCTCGTTCGCGGCGTTGCCGACGATGGCGAGAGCCTTGTCATCTCGCGCGACTACATCCGCCAGGGCATGCGCGATCGGGCGAGCGACATTCTCACCCAGACGCTTGGGCTCCGCACGGACCTCGACATCCGCCAGGCCATCGAGCACCAGGTCGACACTGAGCGCTGGACGCAGCTCGATCGCCAGCTTGTTCGTGACGCCGACCGTCATGGTATCATTGATCTCGCGCCACACCCTGATCGCCGGCCCGACGAGTTCCTGGGGCTAAAAGTCGGCCGGCTGCGGCAACTGGAAAGCCTGGGCCTCGCGAACGAGATCCGTCCCGGCCAGTGGATGGTGGTCGAAGAGGCCGAGGCCACTTTGCGCACCCTCGGTGAACGCGGCGACATCATCAAGCGCATGCACCGCAGCCTCACTGTGCATGGGCTAGAAAAAGGGACGGCCGACTATGTGCTGGCCGCCGAAAAGATTGATGCGCCCGTGATCGGCCGACTGCTCGAACGCGGCCTTGATGACGAACGGCGCGGCGCGGCCTATGCCATCGTCGATGGCATTGATGGACGCACGCACCACATTCGCTTCCATGACCCTGATGCGGCCGGAGACTCCGACCCGGGCTCGGTCGTGGAGTTGTGCCGCGATGCGAGTGCAAATGGCGGTGGCCGGGTCACGCTCGCGGTCCGCTCCGACCTCTCAATCGAACAGCAGGTCCATGCTTCCGGCGCGACTTGGCTCGATCGCCAACTCGTTGCACGCGAGCCTGCCGAATTCGGTGACGGCGGCTTTGGCAGGGACGTAAGACAGGCACTGCAAGATCGGGTCGACCACCTTGTCAGCCGCGATCTGGCCAGGCGCGAGGGACAGCGCGTCATTCTTGTGCGCAATCTGATCGATACTCTACACGATCATGAGGTGGAATCGCTCGGTGCCCGCCTCGCCGCCGAGACGGGCCTCTCATTCACGAAGGCTGCCAACGGCGATCATGTGGCTGGGATTTACCGGCGGCGTTTCTCGCTGGCTTCAGGCCGGCTCGCGATGATCGACAATGGGCTCGAATTCAAGCTCGTGCCCTGGTCGCCGTCGCTCGAAAAGCGATTGGGTAATCAAGTCATCGGGGTCGTGTGCTCGGATACGGGGGGCGTGGATTGGAACCTGGGAAAGAAGCGCGGCATCGGGCTATGAAGGTTACAGGCGTATGCTCTGATGCTGGGAAGCCAGCACGGTCGCACATTCTATTTGTACCCGCACAGTGAAGTGCCGATTGCCTGGCAAAAAACAGGGACTTTGCGCATCCTCGATTCAGTCTGGCGCCCGCGATCGCGGCACTGGCGCTGTTTGCCTTCGTCTATCATTGGAACAGCTATCTGTGGCCGCTGACAGTTTTGCAGGGCAATGCAGAGGATTATCCGATCGTCATTAGCCTCAGCCGCCTGCTCAGCTACAACAGAGGCGCCCTCAATACAGGACTTGTCATGGCCGGCGCCACGCTCGCCGTGCTGCCGCCATTGATGCTCTTCGCCTTCCTGCAGCGCTTCTTCGTGGATTCGATCGTCGGCTCGGCGGTCAAGGGATAATGGACCAGCGCGGCGCTCTGTGCTAAGGTGTACACAGATCAACACAGGACACCGCTATGGCCGCTAGCACCACTATGACAATTCGCGTCAGTCCCGATGTAAAGGAAAAGCTCGACCGGATCGCAACCGACACCCGGCGTAGCAAGTCGTTCCTCGCAGGTGAAGCCGTCGCAGCGTATGTCGATCGCGAGCTTGAAATCATTGAAGGTATCAAGCGCGGCCTTGCTGATGTCGAAGCTGGGCGCATCGTGTCTCATGATAAGGCTATGGCAGAAATTTATGCTGCGATTGATGCCGGCACGGGCCGCAAGGTGTGACGCGAGCCGTTCAGTGGTCTCGCGGTGAGCTGGACGACATCAAGGAACAGATCGCCTATATCTCGCAGGATAATCCGCGCGCTGCGCGCCTGGTAGCAGACCGGATTCTGGACGCAGGGGCCGCGCTTGGGGAAATGGCAACCGGGCGACCCGGCCGTGTATCCGGCACCTATGAAAAGCCTGTGAGTCGCCTGCCCTACATCATCGCTTATGCCGTGACCGCCAAGGGCGGCCGGGAAAGCATTTCAATTTTGCGGGGGATCCACGCAGCGCGCGGTTGGCAGGACGAGGAATGGCCGAACTGAGCGAAATCTCGCGACGAAGGGGCTTTAATCGCGAGCGGATTTGCTGCCAACAATTTTGACAGCAAGCTGCCGGGTATTGCTCCCGAGTTTAACCGGAGACCTGGGTGGGAGCATATACGTCGAGCACGTTCTGAGTTTCGTCCGTTCGCAATGAGTTATGGCTACTAACGATCTGGCAAAACCACGATTCACTCGGCGGTCAGCACGACCTTGACACTCTGTGAACGGTCGGCGGCAAGACGGAACGCGTCTGGGGCGGCGGAAAGCGTGCGTTCCGCCGTCACCAGCTTGAGGACATCCACCTCCCCCGAAACGATGAGATCGACCGCCCGGCCGAACTCCGTGCCGAAGCGGAAGGTGCCTTTGAGGTCGATCTCCTTGGCCATCACCGCATTGGCAGGCAGCGGGATCTGGCCACCGGGAAGATTGCCGACCTGGACCACCGTGCCGCCGCGCCGGACACTGGCGATCGCCGCGGCAAGGCCGGCGGCAGTGCCTGAAATCTCGAACGCCACATCAAGCGAACCGCCGGCAGCAAGCGCCTGGAGCTCGGCGTCGCCGCTGGAAAGGTCGATCGTCCTGTCGGCGCCAAGCCGGCGGGCGAAGGCGAGCGGAGCGGCGGCGATATCGGCGACCGTAAGCTCAGCGCAGCCGGCAAGCCTGGCCGCGAGCATGGCCAAGAGACCGATGGGGCCGGCACCGAACAGGATGACGTTGCGGCCCCTGATGTCGCCCGCCCGCGCGATGGCGTGCAGGCTGACCGCCAGCGGCTCGGCAAGTGCGGCCGCCTGGTAGGCCACATCAAATGGAACCTTGAAACATTGCGCGGGCGTGGCGTCGAACAGGCTGGCGAAGCCGCCCTGCATATGCGGCGTCTTCGATGCCGAACCCATGAAATAGATGTTTTCGCAGAGATTGGCGCGGCCTTCCAGGCATCGCGCGCAATGCCCGCACCAGCGCGACGGATTGACCGCGACGTGGTCGCCGACGCCCAGACCGGGCGCGGCGCCGTTGATCTCGACGATTTCGCCTGAGATTTCGTGGCCGAGGACAAGCGGCGAAGTGACGACGAAGTCGCCGGTACGGGCATGGCGGAAATAATGCAGGTCGGAGCCGCAGATGCCCCCTGCCCCAAAGCGCACCCGCACCATACCTGGTGCCAGCGGTTCAAGCGGACGCTCCACGACGCGCAGGTCCTGCGGGCCGAACAGCGTCGCGGCAATCACCTGGCCGCTCACCGGATCAAGCCCATCTCGGTCGGCAGCCAAAGCGTGATGGCGGGTATGAAGGTGATCAGAAGCAGCGCCACGATAAGCGGCACCAGCCACGGCAGGATCGCCATGGTGGTGCGTTCGACCGAGAGTTTGGCGACGCGCGACAGCACAAAGAGCACCATGCCGAGCGGCGGGTGCAAAAGCCCAATCATCAGGTTGAGCGTCATGATCAGACCGAAATGCACCGGGTTGATGCCGTAGACGGCGGCGACCGGCAGCAGGATCGGCACCAGAATGGTGATCGCGGCGATCGTATCGAGGAAGCAGCCGACCACCAGCATCAGGATGTTGACCAGGATCAGGAAGACCCACTTGTTTTCGGTGAGCGCGAAAATGAAGTTCGAAAACAGCTGTGCTGCCTGGCTGACGGTGAGCAGCCAGGCGAAGATCGATGCGGCGGTAACGATGAACAGCACCGAGGCGGTCGTTTCGATCGTGTCGAAGCTGGCCTTGGCAAGCAAACGCAGCGTCATCGTGCGGTAGCGCACTAGCCCGAGGAAAAGCGACCAGATCACGGCCGCCATCGCCGCCTCGGTCGGCGTGAACCAGCCCATCGTCATGCCGCCAATCAGGATGACCGGCGTCATCAGCGCCATGACCGCGGAGAAATCGAAATACCAGTCCGCCGCGATCAGCACCAGCAGCGCGATGCCGACCGCGATGTTGATCGACAGGCCAAGCTGCACAAGCACGTAACAGCCAATCGGAAAGGCAGCCACCACCAGCACCTCGCCCGCCGCTTCGGCCAGCCGCCGAAGCTCGAAAGGCGTGTCGGAACCCCAGCCGCGACTGTAGGCAAAGATGGCAACCGTAATCATCATCAGCACTGTCATGACCACGCCGGGCAGGATGCCGGCCATGAACAGGGCACCGATCGAGACATTGGCCATCATGCCGTAGATGACGAAGGGCAGCGAGGGCGGAAAGATCGGCCCGAGCGTGGCGGAAGCGGCGGTGACGCCAACCGCGGCGTCGATGGGATAGCCGTGGTCCTTCATCGCCTTGATCTCGATGGTGCCGATACCGGCGGCGTCGGCGAGCGCGGTGCCCGACATGCCGGAAAAGATCACCGATCCGATGATGTTGACCTGCGCCAGGCCGCCCTTCATCCAGCCGACCAGGGCAAGGGCAAAGGAATAGATGCGCCCGGTGACGCCGGCGATGTTCATGAGGTTGCCGGCCAGAATGAAGAAGGGCACGGCGAGCAGTGGAAAGCTCTCCACCCCGGCGATCATGCGCTGGGCCGCGATGATATCGGGCGCGACGCCGTAGATGACGAGGTATAGGATCGACGCGGCCGCCATCGAAACGGCGACCGGCACGCCGATGAGCATCAGGACAAGAAAGCCCCCGACCAGAAGCAGCATCGCTCAGACCCCCGCCGTCTCGAACGCACCAGGACGCTCGAGCACCGAATAGCCGCGCCGGTAATTGCCGATGAAGACCTGGATCGAGCGCAGAAGCATCAGCACGAACCCGGCCAGTACGGCGTAGAAGAACCAGCGCCGCGGCAGGTTGACGGTGACCATGCGCTCATGCGCCACGATCGTGACGTAGCGCCACATCAGCCATGTTCCGTAGGCGAAGAATGCGATGCGGACAATATCGACGGCGAGCGCCAGCCAGCGGCCGACACGCTCCGGCAGATAGTGGTAAAGCACGTCGACATGGATATGGCGCGAAAGGCGCACGCACATGGCGGCACCGAGAAAGACAACGACGACAAGCGCGTTGATGGCGATCTCCTCGGTCCAGGCAAAGCTGTTGTTCAGCGCATAGCGGGTGAAGAACTGCAGGAAGACACAGACGACCATGCCCCAGAACACGGCAAGCGTGACCCAATCCTCGATACCGTGGTCCGACAGGTCGACGTCGACCGGCACCTCCTCGAAGGCGTGCGCGATCTCTTCGACGGTGATCTCGGTGTGGTGTTCCTCGGCCATTGGCGCGGGCTCCCGAAGCTGGTGGGTCGTCAAGGATTGGAAAGGCCGTCCGGCGCAATTTGAAGCCGGACGGATGGGCAAGTGGCGAATCCGATTGCCGCCCTATTCTCTTGGTTGAGCATCCGATTTCCCGATGCCCTACTTGATGGCGCGGATCGCTTCCCAATCGGCCTTGTTGTAGCCGAACTCCTCGAAGGTGACCTTCTCCAGCACATTCTTCTCGAAGTCGGCACGGTCGACATCGGTTACGGTGATGCCGCGGTCCTTGAATACCTGCACCAGTTCCTTTTCGCGGGCGACGATCTTCGCCGTGGCGCGGGCGGCGGCCTCCTGCATCACCTCGGTGAAGATCTTCTTGTCCTCGTCGGAAAGCGAGGCCCAGCGCGACGCCGATATGATGGTGTTGAGATGATCGACGATATGGCCAGTCAGCACGATGTTCTTCTGCACCTCGTAGAATTTCTTCGCCTCGATGGTGGTCAGCGGGTTCTCCTCGGCCTCGACCGTGCCGTTCTGCAGGGCCAGGTAGACCTCAGCGAAGGCGATCGGCGCGGTGTTGGCGCCGCAGGCACGCGGCATGGCCAGATAGGCGGGCACGTCGGGAACGCGCATCTTCAGGCCCTGCATGTCGGAGCATTTGGCGATCGGACGGTTCGAGGTGGTCTGCCGCGTCCCGTAATAGGTGGTGGCGACGATATGATTGCCGGTCTTGTCCTCATAGCCCTTGGTCAGGGCCTTGTAGACGTCGCTCTTGGTGTATTTCAGCAGATGGTCGGCATCGCGGAAAGTGTATGGGAAATAGGTGACGCCGATCGGTGGATATTCGCGCGCCGCGAAGCTCGATCCGGAAATGATGATATCGACGGTGCCGAGCATCAGGCCCTGGTTGATGTCTGCTTCCTTGCCAAGCTGCGAGGCCGGATAGACGTCGATGGCGTAGCGGCCCTGGGTGCGCTTCTTGATCTCGTCGGCAGCCCACACGGATTCGGTGTGGAAGGGCTCCGTCGTCTCGTAGACATGTGCCCATTTCAGGACCGTTTCCGCCGAGGCCGACGCCATGGGTATGGCAATTGCGGCGATCGCACCGAGCAGAACTGCGTATTTTCTCAGCATCTAATTCCTCCCTGGTTGAACTTGACGGCCGGATCTCCCCCCGGCCAACTGCTATTCCGCAACCTCCTTGGCTGCGGCTCTCTCATCGAAATTGCGTGAGAATCTGATTTGCGACTGGCGCAGATGCTGCTGCATGGCGGCCTTGGCCCGCTCGGGGTCGCGCGCGGCAATTGCATCGCGCACGGCACGATGTTCCTTTGCCGCGACCTGCCAGGAATCGCTGGTCTCGAAATAGATCGACAGGCGTTCGAAGTACGGGTTCATGCGCTGGTCGAAAAGCTCGCCGATGAAGCGCACCAGCACCGCGTTCTCGAGAATGCCGGCGACAGCGGTGTGGAATTCCCGGTCGAGCGCAATGGTCATCTTGTTGGGGTGGCGCATGGCCTCCATCCGGCGCAGCACGTCGTCGAGCCGTTCGATATCTGCAGGCCGGACATGGAGGGCCGCTTCGGCGGCGATCGCGCCTTCGACGAATTCGCGCGCGCGCAACAGCTCGAACGGGCCTTCCTCGACTTCGGGTTCGGAGGCGGCGGCGCTCGGCGGATCGGTGACGTAGATACCCGAGCCGACGCGGATGCGTATGCGGCCTTCGACCTCCAGCGCTATCAGCGCTTCACGGACTGTCGGGCGGGAAATTCCGAGCTGATCGGCCAGATCCCGCTCGGTTGGCAGGCGGTCGCCGACGGAAAACTCGCCGGCATCGATCAGCTGCCTGAGCTGATCGGCGACCTGTCGGTAAAGCCGGCGTGGTTCAACGGCCTGGATCGGCATGCGCGTTTAGTTCCCTCCCGGGCCACCCTGGTACATTGGTCTGACCCATTGACCGCAGCTTAGACAGAGCATGCGGAGAGTCAAGCTCGATAGAACCGCGGCCCGCACAACCGGAACGCGGCGGCATTGCGCAAGCATTCCATGCGTCAGCGCCGTCCTCCGCGAATGACCAGGACGTTCCCGGCGGCGACGAGGACGAGCCCGATGATCGCGTACGCAGTCCAGGCATAGCCTTCCAGCGCCGTGGAGATCAAAAGCGCAAAGACGGGAAATATGACGGTCGCATAGCCGGCGCGGGCGCCGCCAATGCGTCCGAGCAGCGTCAGGTAGGCGGCGAAAGCCACGACGGTCGATATGACGGCGAGGAAGACCAGCGAGCCGATATAAGAGGCCGTCGTCGCGAACACGAACGGCTCACCAAGCAGGAAGGCCAGGAACGTCGACCACAGAGTGCCATAAAGCATGCCCCAGGCGCTCGTTGAAACGAGCGGCAGGCCGCGGCGCTGGTTTGCGACGGAGACGAGATTGCCGGCGCAGAAGCTCAGCGTGCCGCAGAGGCACAGAAGAAGGCCCACCAACGTGCCGCCGGAAAGCCCGTTGGCGGCGATTTCGGGAAAGAACATCAGCGCTATTCCGGCGAAGCCGATGAGGCCGCCGGCGAGAATGCGCGGCGCCGGGCGCTCGCCGATGACCAAGGCACCGAGCAGCATGTTGATTACCGAGGCGAGCGAGAAGACGACCGAGAGCAAGCCGCTGACGAGATAGCCGGCGCCATAATAGAAAAACAGGAAGTTCGACGAGAAGATGAGGATGCCGAGCACTGCAAAGCGCAGATGATCGGTGATCGAAAAGCGGAGACGCCGGCCGGAAAAACCTGCCCAGGCAAACATCAGCAGCGTGGCGATGGCGAAGCGCCAAACCAGATTGACCTCGTTCGACACGCCGCTGCCGACCTGAAGCTCGATCGCGAACCACGATGCGCTCCAGGCAATGACCGTCAGCGCGTAAAGCCCGTAGTCGACGGGTTCGAAGGGGCGGTCGCGCGACGGCATGCGCATTTCCGCGTTAGCCGGCTCCGGGGCGTCGTTTGGTTCTCTTGCTACCGACATGCTGGCCAAGACGCTTCCGCTCACAAGACGTTTACAGACCAACCGTCCGCCTTCGCCGCTTCTGGCCCCAGACGACGAGACCGAGCAACAGCAGAGCCGGAATGGCGAACCAATAGCGCGACGTCCGTTCCGCCGGGACTAGCACCTGGTTGATTTCGTCGCCGGGCTGCAGGCCGAATTTGGCCGCCTGGCTGCCCAGTCGCACGACGCCGACCGTCACGCTATCGCCAAGCGCACTGACGTCCAGGCCCGCAGCCTTCAGGCGTTCGGCCGATGAATTTGCAGGCCCGAGCTGCAGCCGAACCAGCTTCGATATCTCATCGCCGTTGAGGTTCAGTGTCGTCAGGCGCAAGCGAACCGCGCCTCCCTCGGCCGTCTCGTCGACGATACGGCTGAGTTCGGTGGCGGGTACTGCCCGATACGGTTCACTCACCTGATCGAGCAACAATCCTGGCCTGAACAAGATGAAACAGGCCACAAGCAACGCAATCGTCTCGTACCAGCGGTTGCGCACGAGCATCCAATTCTGCGTCGCTGCTACAAACGAGACCATGGCCAGCGTCGATGTCACCACCATCGCGACGAAATCGAACGGACCTTCGAGATCGATCATCAGCAGTCCGGTGTTGAAGATGAAGATGAACGGCAGCAGGCCGGTACGGATCTCGTACTTGAAGCCCTGAATGCCGGTCTTCACCGGATCGGCGCCGGAAATTGCCGCAGCAGCATAAGCCGCCAGGCCCACTGGCGGCGTCACGTCCGCCATCAGCCCGAAATAGAAAACGAACATGTGGACGGCGACCAGCGGCACGGCAAGATCGTTCTGCGCCGCCAAATCGACGATGACCGGCGCCATCAAGGTGGCGACGACGACATAGCTTGCAGTGGTCGGCATGCCCATGCCGAGAATGATGCAGATCACCGCGGTGAACAAAAGCATGACGATGAAGCTGCCGCCCGAGATGAATTCGACCAGCTCGGTCATTACCAGCCCGATGCCCGTGAGCAGAACCGTTCCGACGATGATGCCGGCCGTCGCAGTGGCAATGCCGACCGTCGTCATGTTGCGTGCGGCGGCGGACAGGCCACCGACCAGATCGTCGAAACCGTGAAGCCAATGCTGCGCCAGCGCTCGGTCCTTGCGGAAAAAGGCGGTGAGCGGCCGCTGCGTGACGATCAGCGCCATAAGGGCGACAGCGCCCCAGAATGCCGACAGGCCGGGCGACAACTCCTCCACCATCAGGCACCAGATCAGCAGGATCACAGGCAGCAGAAAATGCAGGCCGGTGCGCGCCGTCTCGCCGAAGTGGGGAATCCTGACGATCTCGCCCTCCAGATCCTCCAGCGGCAGGTCGGGATAACGCGCCCGGTAGGCGACAAGGCCGATGTAAACGGCGATCAGCGCGGCAGTGATCATCCAGGTCGCGGCCGCGCCGAAAACGATCTTCGTCCAGCCAATGCCGTAATAGACAACCCCTGCGAGGACGATGAAGCCGCATATGCCCATCAGCCCGCGCAGCGCACCCTGAAATGCGGAGTGCGTGCTGCGTGACGGCAGGCCCTTCATCCCCGTCTTCATCGCTTCGATATCGACGATGTAGAACAACGAGCCGTAGGTTAGCAGCGCCGGATAGAAGGCGTGCTTGACCACCTCGGCATAGGAGATGCCGACATATTCCGCGATCAGGAACGCGGCGGCGCCCATCACCGGAGGCATCAGCTGACCATTGACGCCGGCCGCGCATTCGATGGCGCCGGCCTTCACCGCAGAATATCCGACGCGACGCATCAGCGGGATGGTGAAGGTTCCGGTGGTCACGACATTGGCGATCGACGACCCGGAAATCATGCCGGTCAGGCCGGAAGCGACGACACCGGCCTTGGCCGGACCGCCGCGGTATTTGCCGAGCAGCGAGAAGGCAAGCTGGATGAAAAAGCCGCCGGCGCCGGCGCGCTCCAGCAATGTTCCGAACAGAACGAACATGAAGACGACGTTGGTGGACACACCGAGGGCAACACCGAAGACCCCCTCCGACGTCAGCCACATCTGCGAGGCTGCGCGCGATAACGTCGCGCCCTTGTGGCCGAGCAGGCCAGGTAGGTGAGGCCCGGCGAAGATATAGATCAGCATGATCGCCGCGATGACGGTGATGGCAGGCCCGACGGCGCGACGGGCGGCCTCGAGCAGGATGAGGACGCCGGCGATCGAGACGATCAGGTCAGCCGTAGTAGGAAGGCCCGGCCGATGGGCGATATCGCTGTAAAAGACCAACAGATAGAGGGCGGACGCCGCCCCGGCGATGCCTAGCACCCAGTCGGGCAGCGGCACCCGGCTGCGCGACGAGGTCTTGAAGGCCGGAAACGTCAGCATCGCCAGAAACAGGGCGAAGGCCAGATGGATGGAGCGGGCGATGCCGTCGCTGACGACACCAAAATTGAGCATGAACGGAAGGGGCGAGGCATACCAGAGCTGGAACAGCGACCATGCCAGCGATACGCCGAGGATCAGCTTCGCGGTGCGGCCGGTCGGCTTGCGCCCACCGGTGTCGGCCTCGGCGACGATCTCGCTAAGCTTGTCAATGTTGATAACGGGTTGGTCAGGCCCTGCCGCCCGCTGGCTTTGATCTGTCATCGTTCCCTACAATTATTTTGCGATGCGAGGCGCCTGTGGCGCCTCGCATTGAAGGCCTCAGAGCCAGCCCTTCTCCTTGTAATAGCGCTCCGCGCCCGGATGCATTGGCGCCGACAGACCGGTCTTGACCATCTCCTTGGGATCGAGATTGGCGAAAGCCGGATGCAGTTTCTTGAAGTCGTCGAAATTTTCGAAGACCGACTTCACCAGTTCGTAGACCACCTCATCGGGCGTGCTGGCATTCGTCACCACTGTCGCGCGGACGCCGAATGTCGTCACGTCGTCCGGATTGTTGGCGTACATGCCGCCCTTGATGGTGGCGACTGAATAGTACGGATGAGCTGCCAACAGCGCGTCCACTGCCGGACCGGTCAGCGGGATGAGTTTGGCGCCACAGGCCGTGGTCGGATCCTGGATCGCGGCGGAAGGATGACCGACGCCGTAGAAGAAACCGTCGATCTTGTTGTCGCACAGCGCGCTGCCCTGCTCGTCCGCCTTCAGCTCCGCGGCAAGCGAGAAATCGCCGAGCGTCCAGCCCATCTGCTTGAGCAACTCCTCCATGGACGAGCGGGTGCCTGACCCGGGATTGCCGACGTTGAAGCGTTTGCCTTTGAAATCCTCGAATTTGGTGACGCCGGCGTCCGGCCGCGCTAGCACGGTAAACGGCTCGGGATGGACGGAGAACACGGCCCGCAGATCCTTGAACGGCTTGCCGTCGAAATTTCCGGTCCCCTCATGGGCCTGGTACTGGACGTCCGATTGGGTCAAGCCGAAATCGAGGTCGCCGGTCTGGATGGAGTTGACGTTGAAGACCGAACCGCCGGTCGACTCCGTCGAGCATCGGATGCCGGTTTTCTGCCGGTCCTTGTTCATCAGTCGGCAAATGGCGCCGCCGACGGCGTAGTAGACGCCGGTGACCCCGCCGGTGCCGACCGTGACGAAGCGCTGCTCGGCTCCGACGGATGGCAGCGCCAGCAGCATGCAGGCCGCCGCGCCGATCAGGGTTTTCATTGAACTGTACATGGTTGCTACCTCTCTGGTGGGTGTCCCGGCCCGTCGCCGATGACGCGTTGGAACTGGTTGAGGCGGTCCGCGTCGTGCGGGTCAGGCCGCTGAAGCGATCGCAGCGTCGATCGCCTCACCGAGCCGTTCGACGATCCGATCGATATCCTGTTTGGAAATGATGAATGGCGGCGCCACAAGCACATGAACGCCCCGCACACCATCAATCGTCCCGGCCATCGGATAAATCATCAGGCCGCGGGCCATTGCTTCGCGCTTGATGCGGGCGTTGAGTTCAAGCCTCTGGTCGAATGGTTCCTTGCTGGCGCGATCAACCACCAGCTCGATTCCCCTAAATAGACCCCGCCCGCGAATGTCGCCGACGTGATGGTGGTTATCGAAGCGTTGGTGCAGGCGTTCGTCCAGCTGCGCGCCCATTGCGCTGACGTTGTCGAGCAGACCGTCACGCCGGATGACCTCCTGCACGGCAAGGCCGGCCGCCGCTGCCATTGGATGGCCCATATAGGTATGCCCATGCTGGAAGAAGCCCGAGCCTTGGGCAAAGGCATCGAAGATATGCCGGCCGAGCAGCACCGCGCCAATCGGCTGGTAGCCACCGCCGAGCCCCTTGGCGATGGTCAGCAGGTCGGGAGCGATGCCGTCCTGCTCGCACGCATGCAGCGTGCCGGTACGGCCCATGCCGCACATCACCTCGTCGAGAATGAGCAGCACGCCGTAGCGGTCGCAAATCGCGCGAATGTGCTTGAAGTAGTCCGCGACCGGCGGCACCGCGCCGAGCGTGGCACCCACCACCGGCTCGGCGACAAAGGCGATGACCTCGTCCGGGCCGAGTTCTAGGATCTTGTCTTCGAGCTGCTGGGCGGCGCGCGCCGCATAGGCTTCGTCGCTTTCGCCATGCTTTTGATAGCGATAGGCGTAACAGGGGTCGATATGGTGGGTCTCGATCAGCAACGGCCTGAACTGGGCGCGCCGCCATTCGTTGCCGCCGGTGGCAAGAGCGCCGAGCGTATTGCCGTGATAGCTCTGCCGGCGTGCGATGAGATGGCGCCGTTGCGGCTCGCCCTTCTCGACAAAATATTGCCTGGCCATCTTGAGCGCGGCCTCGACCGCCTCCGAGCCGCTGCTGACTAGATAGACGTGGTCCAAGCCTTTCGGCGCGTCCTCGACCAGCCGATCCGCCAAGCGCTCCGCCACCTCGGTGGTGAAGAAGCTGGTGTGGGCGTAGGCGATGCGTTCAAGCTGGGCGTGCAGTGCAGCGATCACGTCGGGATGGCCGTGGCCGAGACAGGACACGGCGGCGCCGCCCGACGCGTCGATATAGGACTTGCCCTCGGCATCGAACAGTTCGATGCCTTGGCCGCGAATGGCGACCGGCAGCGTCGAGTGGATGGTTCGATGAAGAATGTGTGTCATCGACGGTCCCTCATGGGCATTTTCTTCGGCGGACGTTGGTTCAGATGGGTCTTGAGAGCGGCGCCCTGCTCATCGAAACGTCGCAGCGACTCAACGGCGCCCTCGCCTGCCTGCCCTGCGACAAGAGCACCGAGGATCTCAGCAACGATGAAAGCTGGCGTCATAGTATGGAAAAAGGACGGGCTGCCCGTCGGCACGACCACTAGGTGATCGGCAAGCAGCGCCAAGGGCGCTACCCCGCTGTCGGTGATCGCAATGACCGGTACGCCGCGGCCGGCAGCGTACTCGACAAGTTCGATGGTGAAGCGCGTGTAGGGCAGGACGCTGGCGGCGATCAGCACGTCGTCCTTGGTCGCATGGGCCAGAGCGTCGCCATCGGTTCCGCCGATGCCGTGCAGCAACACCGACTTCTCGCCGATCAGCGACAGGATGTAATGCAGATGCCAGGCGACTGCGTGGCTCGAGCGCAGGCCGAGGCAATAGACGCGCCTTGCCGCACTCAGCGCCCTGGCCGTCTCGACCAGACGGTCGATCGACCTGCCTTCGGCGAGATGGGAAAGCTGGCTGGAAATCGAATCCAGAATATCGGCCGCCAGCGCGTGGTCGCCCTTGAGCTTTTGGCTGGCCACCTGAAGGCCCGCCTTGCCGGCGAAACCGATTTCGCCGTCCCGGATCGCGGCGGCGTAAATATCGCGTACGGTCTCGTAGCCATCAAGGCCGAGATGCTGGGCCAGCCGCGTCATCGTCGCCGGCTGCACTCCTGCGTGCCGGGCCTGCTCGCGCATAGACAACAGCGCGACATCATACGGCTTATCAAGGACATAGCGCGCAGCGGACCGAAGCTGCGCCGACATGCCGTCGAAGGCAGTGACGATCTGTCCAGCAAGCTCTCCCTGGTCCATGGATATTGCTAGCTCGCCAGACCAGCGATTGCAACGTCTGTTTCAGTGTGATCAAAGGTTGATTCATATGAATCTTGTCACTCACAGAACGTCCCCATGAAGCCGGCCCATGGTCTCGACCGCATCGCCATAGCCGTCGCCCCGAACGGGGGACGTCGCAGCAAGGCCGACCATCCGGCGATTCCGCTGACACCAGCCGAACTTGCGAGGACGGCCGCGGAATGCGCCGATGCCGGTGCGGCTATGATCCACGTCCATGTCCGCGACAGAAGCGGCAATCATCTGCTCAACGCCGACGCCTACCGCCAGACGATCGCCGCCATCCGCGGTGCTGCCGGCGACCGCTTGATAATTCAGATCACCTCCGAAGCGCTCGGTATCTATTCGCCGGCCCAACAGATGGCCGTCGTACAAGATGTGAAGCCGCAAGCTGTCTCGCTGGCGCTTCGCGAAATCGTTCCTGATGCCGGATCGGAACTCGCCTTTGTGCGCTTCATGGCCTGGCTGCACACCGAGAGGGTTGCGCCGCAGATCATCCTCTATTCGCCCGAGGAGGCCGTCAGGCTTTCGGACATGCAGCAGCGCGGACTGATCCCCTGGGCAAGCATACCGGTTCTCTACGTGCTGGGCCGCTACACGCCGGGACAGACATCCGTACCTGCCGATCTCCTGCCGTTCTTAGCGGCGAACATGCCGCGCTTCGACCATTGGAGCGTCTGCGCCTTCGGCCGCAACGAAGCGGCGTGCGTGACCGCCGCCGCGTTGCTTGGCGGCCATGTCCGGGTCGGCTTCGAAAACAATCTTTTCCTTCCGGACGGCAGCATAGCCTCGTCCAACGCCGAACTGGTAGCGACCGTCGCACGCATACTCGCCGACTGCGGCGTCAAGATCGCCTCGGCCGCCGAGTTGGCGGCTCAATGGAACGCGCCGTTTCGTTCCATATGACAAACCAAAGCCTATTTTCGGCGGCAAGCTCGCGCAAGGCATAGAGAGGCGGCTGCAATGTCGTCGCCACGGAAGAACGACGTGTCCCCGCCCGCGGCGCGGCGATTGCAACAACAGTGCCGGTCGTTGTAACCATTCCGGCCGCTTGATTTTGGAGGAGACGCAGCATGGACCGATTCACCGGCGGTTGCCTGTGCGGCAACGTCCGAATTGTCGCGTCAGGGCGCCCATACCGGGTCGGCCTTTGTCACTGTCTTGACTGCCGCAAGCATCATGGCGCCCTTTTTCACGCTTCCGCGATTTTTCCTGAGGATGCGGTGACGATCGACGGCGAAACACGCGACTACGCCGGGCGGTTTTTCTGTCCCCGCTGCGGCTCCTCCGTTTTCGGACGCACCGCAGACGAAATCGAAGTAAACCTGGGGTCCCTGGATGCGCCTGACCAACTGATGCCAACCTACGAAAGCTGGATCATCCGACGCGAGTCCTGGTTGCCGCCGTTTCCGCTCACCAGACGATACGAGCGCGATCGTGACGCCACGGGTCGCTTTGAGGAATAGGTCGCACCAACCGTGCCGAGGAGGCAACGACATCAGAACACGGAGTTTCAGAGGCGCATTCGTGAGCGCCTAAGGCGACCCATGACAGCCAAGGCGCCGTACCTTAGAGGAGGATCGCAGGGGATGGGATTCATCGTCGCGATCCTGACGCAGGCTTTGTACAGAGCGCCGCGTTCAATGCTGGCCGTTTAGGAGGTCACGCTGGAAGATCGGCCTTGCGGAAGCCATCAACGAAATGCTCAGGCAGCGCAGCGTCGTGGAATGGCTCTGTCGTGGTCCAGTGGCCCGCCGCCTCGAAACGATGATCACAGGCTAGTGGTCGCGGCGACAATCAACCCGCCCAAGACGGCGACATTGATGGTGAAGCCGGTACGAAGCGCTTCGCGTTCATCGCCGCTGTAGCGCCAGAAGTTGAGCGCCATGAACGACGCCGCAATGGTGAATACGGCCAAGGTCGCGGCGGGAAAGGGTCCACCAAGGCCCGCTGCTAGGCAAAAGCCGCCTGCGATCTCCAGCACCGATCCGGCCGCGAGAAGAGGCCTGGGAGCAGGAAAGCCCCGCTCGGCCAGGGACGCTGTAACTGCCCGGAACCTGAGGAAATGCTCGGCGCCCGCCCAGATAAAGACGCCGCCGAGCAAAACCAATCCAAGGTGGTGGAGGAACGCGATCATTCCTTGCTGCCGTCCTCGGTGTAAACCGCTAGCTCGTAACCATCCGGATCCGCGAAATGAAAGCGCCGGCCGCCGGGGAACCCATAAATCGGCCTGACGATCGTGCCTCCCGCTTCCTCGACCCGCTTGACCGTTGCCGGCAAATCATCGGCATAGAGAATGACGAGCGGGCCTCCTCCGGACCTCGCTGGCCCAGCGGCGAAGCCACCTGACAAGCGCCCGTCGTTGAACTCGCAATATTGCGGGCCGTAGTCAGTGAAGGTCCAGCCGAAGGCCTTTCCGTAGAAGTCGCGTGACCGCTGAATGTCTTTCACGTTGAATTCGACGTAGTCGATCCGTTGATCGTTGTTGTTGCTCATGATGCATACCTCTCGTGTGATGTACGACGGCGAAAGATAAGCACGCATCTCGCCTGCCGGATTGAACAAAACGGCCATCGACCTATGGCTTCACACGGCGCTGCCGAGGCGATGCATCTGACATGATTGTTCACCTGCCCTCTTCCTTCCTGCCGGAAGAAACAACCGATTCTTGCAACCGTTCTCGATTGGCAGACGTTGTCGGTCGTGCAGATTGTTGTCTCCAGCGACGGCGGGCGCAGCCACTGCGTCGTAGGTTCACCGCCGGTAATCCGAAGAGGAGCGAGATGAGCGATCCCGTCCCAGCGCAGGCAACGGGTTCATTTCAGCTACGTCCAGCGTCGGCGCGGCTTCACGGGAGCTTTGCTTCGGTGTGGGCGCATCGAATGGACCCGGCGGGCGCACCGCCAATCGTCGTCATGCCCGATGCAACGATCGACCTGCAATGGATCGGAGGCAGCTTCCGAATTGCCGGCCCCGACAAGGAGCCGCAGACCGAGGTCCTGGCGGCAGACGAGATCGTGATCGGCTTGCGCTTTCATCCTGCCACGGCGGCGGCATGGCTCGGCGTGCCACAAATCGAGCTTGTCGGCCAGAGGCTGTTGCTCGACGATTTATGGGGAGCGCGAGCCCGGCGCCTCGCCAGCCGCGTGCGCGCTGGCGACAATTTCGAAGATCTGGCCTGTTCGCTCGAACAGGTCGTCGCCGAGGAGGCGGCCTCCCGCGCGCCAGACGCTCCCATGCAGGCGGCATATCGATTGATCGAGCGCGGGCCGCCACCCGACGCGCCGCTCGTCCCTTGGTTGATGCGCGCACTCGAGATGAGCGAAAGGACGTTGCGCCGGCGCTTCGACGAGAGCTTCGGCTATGGCCCCAAAACGCTTGACCGTATCCTCCGCTACCAGCGCCTTCTGCGGCTTTGGAGCCAATCGAACAGCGCTACGGCCATCCTGGCAGCCGAGGCGGGCTATTCCGACCAGGCGCATCTTGTCCGCGAGAGCCGACGCCTGACAGGAAGCACCCCGCGACAGATTCATCACCTGCTGCAGAACGGATGAAACGACGTCGCGCTCTTCATTGGCCGTTTTGTTCAAGTCTTCACTATCGCCCGACTTTATCCTGGTATCTCCGACAACCAGAGGAGACTGCCATGAAACCGCGCATTTCGGTTTTTACCATCGCTGTCGCCGACCTTGAGAGTTCTCTCGCGTTCTACCGCGACGGTCTCGGCTTGCCGACGGAAGGGATCATCGGCCGCGAGTTCGAGCATGGCGCCGTCGCGTTCTTCACGCTGTCCGGCGGGTTGAAGCTCGCGATCTGGGCGCAGGACGACCTCGCCTACGACACCGGCCTGCCCAAGGCGCCGATCAGCTCGACCTCGTTCACAGTCGGACACAATGTTGTGCGCCGCGAAGAAGTCGATCAAGTGATGGATGAGGCCGCCCGCGCCGGAGCCGAGATCATCAAGCCTGCCCGGGACACATTCTTTGGCGGGTACGCCGGATATTTCCGCGACCCGAACGGACACCTGTGGGAGGTCGTCTGGAATCCCGCCAACATACCGAGTGAGAATCCTCGTTAAGGGCGGCGCGGGCCTGTAGTATCGGGCCGTTCTAGTCATTCCCGGTCCTGGCAAATTCTGTCGGGATCGGGGCGGGCGGCCTGCTTTCCCTGGCAAACGAAGCCAGTTCGACGGCAGTCCACCAGCACAATCTTAGGGGGCTGATTATGTAGCTCTATCCAGATTCGCCTCGCCTGCATGGCGCATCATGCGGCGGAAGCTCATTGAGATATGCGCCCGCCTTATGTGCCCGATGGACTCCCAGTCGCCGATTTCGGCGGCGGCAAGGACCTCTTCCATTTCGCGGCGGAATGCGGTGAATTCCTCGACGAGGCCCAATTGCGGCATCAGCTTCAGGACGACGCGCGCGACCTGAAAATACAGGCGCTCGCTGATCTCGCGCAGTGGCTGGTTGCCGGTCATCGCCGTGAGCTCGTAGAAAAAATCCATGTTGAGGCGCAGGAAAGCGCGCTGGTCGGGATTGAGTATGTCGGAGTCGCAGCGCGCGATGAGCGCCCGTATCCGGTCAAGATCGTCCGCCGTGCGCGGAATCGGCGAAAGCTTGCCGACGAGGAGCGCCAGCTCGAGGCGCAGATGATAGACCTGCTGCAATTCCTCGATGTCGACGTCGGTGACGATCGTGCCGACGCCGTGGACGGATTGAACCAGACCCTCGGATTCAAGGCGCGCCAGCACGCGCCGGACCGGCGTGCGGCTGATCTCGAATTCCTGGGCAAGTTCTTCCTCGGAAAGGTGGCTTCCCGGCGCATAATCGAGCAGGCAGATGCGGTCGCGCAATATCCGGTAGATGCGCTCGAACCGCTCCCGCGCGGAGAGCGGGCGCGGCGGCGCGGCGGTCACCGTCGTGGGCGGCTTGGCCTCTGTCTCGATCGTCACCCAGCCTCCAGGACAGCGTGCAGGAATTGCCGTGTCCGCTCGTTCTTGGGAGCACCAAACAGTTCGCTTGGCGGCCCCTGCTCGCAGATCTTGCCTTGATAGAAGAAACAAACGCGGTCGGAAAACTCCTTGGCGAAGCCCATCTGATGGGTGACCATCAGCATGGTGAGATCATGCTCGCGCCCGATCTGCCTTATCACCTGTAGCACTTCGCCGACAAGCTCCGGGTCGAGCGCCGACGTTACCTCGTCGAACAGCATGATCTTGGGCCGCATTGCCAGCGCCCTGGCGATGGCGACGCGCTGCTGTTGGCCACCAGAAAGCTGTGACGGATAGTGGTCCTTCTTCTGGGCCAGACCGACCAGCTCCAGCAGCTCGGCCGCTCGTGCCTCGGCGTCCGCCCGCTTCATTCCGAGCACCGTTATCGGCGCCTCGATGCAGTTCTGCATCGCCGTCATATGCGGAAACAGGTTGAACGACTGGAACACCATGCCGATCTTGGCGCGGATCTTGCGGATGTGGGCGAGATCGGCGGGAACAAGCTTGCCGTTCCTCTCCATATGGGTCAGCGGCTCGCCTTCGACCCAGATGACGCCGTCATTGATCGTCTCCAGCGTCATCAGCATGCGCAGCACCGTCGTCTTGCCCGAACCCGACGGACCGATGACCGAGACTTTTTCGCCGCGCGCTATTTCGAGATTGAGCCCGTCGAGAACGGTTAACGTGCCGTAGCGTTTCGATACATTGTCGAAGCGGACCATCGGTTGTTCAGTCATCGGGTGGTCCTCCGGTTGAGCAGCCCTTCGAGGGAGCGGATGAGCGCCGCCGAAACCAGGCTCATGGCAAGGAAAAACAGGCCGACCAGCGTGATCGGCTCGGTGTAGCGGAACGTTTCGGAGCCGATGATCTTGGCGGTCTGCATCAGTTCCATCACGGCGATTGCGGAAAGCAACGGCGTTTCCTTGAACAAGGCCACCAGATAATTGCCGAGCGCCGGAACGATCGGCGGGATCGCCTGCGGAATGATGATGTCGCGGAACGTCGTCCAGGACGAGAGATTGAGCGCGATCGAGGCTTCCCACTGGCCGCGGTGGATGTTGTCGAATCCGGCGCGATAAACCTCGGAGCAATAGGCGGCGTAGTGGATACCGATGGCCAGCACCCCGGCGGTGAAAGCGTCGAGCACGACACCGAATTTCGGAAAGACGAAATAGAGAAAGAATATCTGGATGAGCAGCGGGGTCGAGCGGATCAGCTCGACCAGCACCGAAATCGTCCAGCTGGTCCATGGCACGGCGATGCGGACAACGGCCAGCACCAGGCCGAGCGAGGCGGCAAGCGCAAAGCCGATCAGCGTCGCTTCGATGGAAATGACGGCGGCGCGGGCAAGCACCGGCAGGATTTCCAGGGCAAATCCCCAATCCCAGATCATGCCGCCTTCCCCCGCGCCAGTCCGAGCGACGCCCGCCTTTCGAGAAGCCGCATGCCGATGGTCACAACCAGCGACATTGCCAGGTACATCAAAAGGACGAGGGTGAAGATCGGAATGGTCTTGAACGTGTTCTGGTTCATTTGCTGCGCCTTGAAGGCGAGGTCCGAAAGCGTGATCAGCGAGACCAGCGCTGTCGATTTCAGAAGCTCGATGAACAGATTACCCCAGGGTGGGATCATCGCGACAAAGGCCTGCGGCAGGATGATCCGGCGCAGCATCTGCGGGCGGCTCATGTTCAATGCCGTACACGCTTCCCACTGCCCGCGGGCGACGGACAGGATCGCGCCGCGCACGCACTCCGATCCATAGGCGCCGACATTCAGGCCGAGCGCGAGCACCGCCACCACGAACGCGTTGATCGTGACGCCGAATTGCGGGAGCACGAAAAACAGCCAGAACAATTGCACCAGTGCCGACGTTCCGCGGAAGATCTCGACGTAAACCGTGGCCAGCCATCTGAGCGGCGTCGGGCCATACATCCTTGCAAGTGCTGCAAGCACGCCCATGATAATTGCCAGCAGGCTGCCGAGGACGGCGATCTCGACCGTCAGGACCGCGCCTTGCAGCAGCCCCGGCATAAACACTTGATATGATTCCTGTGTTGCCAAGGCACCGATCACGACAAGCGCGATGACCAGCATGGCAACGAGCGTACGGATACCCATGCGATTCCCCCAAGGAAAAAGGGCGGCGCTTTCGCGCCGCCAGCAGTTGGGAACCTATTTGCCCGCGCAGAGCTCTGCGGTGGTCTTGTTGGGGAGATAGTCCTTGCCGAAGCCGAGTGGCTCGACCAGCGCGATATGCTCCGGCGAACCGAGGAACTTCTTCAGTTCGGCGTTGAACGCCTCCTGCAGGTCGGTGTCTTCCTTGCGGAAGCCGAAGCCGCCATGGCCTTTCACCGACTTGCCGGCAACCTCGCCGAAGGGCTTGGTCGATTCGACACCGTCGGCTTTCTTGGCCATGTCGGCGATCGAAAGAGCGGTCAGCGCGGCAGCGTCGGCGCGGCCCGACTGGACGGCGGCGACCAGGCTGGACTGGTCAGGCAAGGAGACGATCTGCCCATCGGCAACGCCCGCTTCCTTGGCGAAGCCGCCTTCAACGGCGCCGGCCATCACGGCAAGCTTGAGATCCGGATTGTCCTTGATGCTGGAAAAATCCTTGATGCCTTTCGGATTGCCTTTTGCCACCAGCATAGCCTCGCCGATGCCGTAGGACGGCTCGGAGTAGTTGATCTCGGCGCAGCGCTTCGGAGTGATGAACATGCCGGCGGCGATGATGTCGAAGCGGCCGGCCTTGAGACCCGGAATGAGCGAGCCGAATTCGGTCAAAACACCGTCGACCTGCGGTATGCCCATCTTGGCGAGCACCGCCTTGGCGACTTCAGGGGCCTCGCCGGTCAGCTTGCCGTCTGGCGTGGCGTAACCGAACGGCGCCTCGTTGGCGAAACCGACGCGGATGTAGCCGTCCTTCTTGGCCCGTTCGAGGGTGGTTTCCGCGTGAGCGGACAACGACGTCAATGACGTCGCGGCGAGTGCGATGCAGGCAGCCGCCTTCACGACCATACGGCGCGATATCGATGATTTGAGCATGCTTTTCTCCCATTGGACAACTGTGGATGGTTCCCAGGGCGCGGCCTTCTTCGAGGTCGACGCCTGCTTGATCAGACGTATACAACCGCCCTAGACATTTCGCAAGCAGAGATATAGAAACCATGAAAATTCGGCGATAATTCGCAGTTAGCCAGCAAATTGACGTCGAGTTGTGCACAATTTGGCCTAGTTGCCAGTTACAAAAGGCAAACGGCGTACCTGGAAGGCAGGATTTCGGTGGCGACCGCGAACGGCTTCGGGACATTCACGCAAGCGGAGTATGGGCAGCGCCTCGCCGGCGTGAAGACACGCATGCAAAAAGCCGGCTTCGATCTCATCGTTTGTCAGGATCCCGCCAACATGTGCTGGCTGACCGGCTATGATGGATGGTCGTTCTACGTTCCGCAGTGCGTGCTCGTCCATCTGGAGGAAGACCGGCCGATCTGGTTCGGCAGGGCACAGGATGCCAAGAGCGCACGCCTGACCACCGGCCTGCCGGAGACAAACATCGTGCCGTTCTCGGAACGGCTGGTGCAGCAGCCCGTCGAACACCCCTATGACGAACTCGCCCGACTGATCCGGTCGCGCGGCTGGGGAAAAGCCCGCATCGGCGTCGAGATGGACGCGCATTATTACACTGCGCGCTGCCACGCCCACCTTGTCGAGGGGCTGCCCGACGCGCACTTCGCCAACAACCACGATCTCGTCAACTGGGCGCGGCTGGTCAAATCCGAAGCCGAGCTGGTGCTGATCCGCGAGGCGGGTGCGATCTGCACGCATGCCATGAACCGTGCCATCGAGAAAATGCGGCCCGGTGTGCCTCAGAACCATGTCATTGCGGAAATCTATCACGCGCAGATCATGGGCGTGCCCGGAGCGGGCGGCGACTATGCCGCGATCTGTCCGCTGATGCCCGTTGGCGAGGGCACCAGCACGCCGCATCTGACGTGGTCCGACGCGCCGCTGCCCGACAGCGGCCTCGCCATTCTGGAGATCGCCGGCGTGCGGCGCCGCTATCATGCGGCGCTGACCCGGACGGTACATTTCGGCAAGCCGCCGCAAGCCATCCTCGACATGGCCAAGGCGATCGTCGAGGGCGTCGACGCTGGCCTCGAGAAGGCGCGCCCCGGCAACACCGCCGAACAGGTGGAAGCCGCCTGGCAGGCAGTGTTGAGGAAGAACCGGCTGAAGAAGGAAAGCCGCGTCGGCTATCCGGTCGGGCTCGCCTATCCGCCCGATTGGGGTGAACGCACCGCAAGCCTTCGTCCCGGCGACACCACCGAGATGCAGCCCGGGATGTGCTTCCATTTCATGGCCGGCGTCTGGCTCGACGATTTCGGCATCGCCATCTCGGAATCGTTCGTCGTCACGGATCGCGGCGGCGAACGCCTCTGCGACGTGGCGCGCGAACTCGTCGTCATCGACTGACATGGCGGCCGGGAAACCGGCTGCCGAAAAGACCATGCCCGCCAGCAAGCCGGCAACAAGCACGAGGACGCCCGATGGACCGCAATCCGTTTTCCGAAGCCGAAATTGCCGGCCGCCTTGCCAAGGTCCGTGCTGCACTGGCCGAGCGCGACCTCGACGCGGCGGTCTTCGCCTCGCCGGAGAACGTCTTCTATCTCACCGGGCTCGATCATTGGGGGTATTTTGCCCCTCACCTGCTGATCGTCCCGCTCCAGGGAAAACCTGTCCTGGTCACCCGCTCGATGGAAATGGTGACGATCGAGAAGCAGGTAAAGGCAGCGGAATTCCGTGGTCACTCCGACAGCGAAACGGCGGCCGACCTTGCCGCGCGGGTGCTTGCGGAGCTCGGCCTGTCGGGCAAGCGGATCGGCCTCGAATACTGGACGGCTGGCCTCAGCCATGGACTTGCCGTTGCGCTCCAGACGCAGGCGGACGCCAAATGGAGCGATGTCTCCGGTCTGGTCGACAAGATGCGGCGGGTGAAGAGCGCCGAGGAACAGGCGCTGATGCGTCGAGCCGCCAAGGTGACGGACGCCGCCGCCGGTGCTGCGATCGCCGCGATCTCGGATGGCGCTTCCGAACAGGAGGTCGCCGCCCAATGTGTTGCGGCAATGATCCGCGCCGGCGGTCATGCGCCGGGCTTCGGACCGTTCATCCGCCCAGCCGCGCGCCTGGGTGAAGAGCACACGACCTGGGGCGACGGGATCTACCGCAAGGGCGAGCCGGTCTTTGTCGAACTGTCGGGGTGCATCTCGCGCTACCACGCGCCGCTCGGCCGGCTCGTTCGCATCGGCCACATCAGCGACGAAGACGCCGCAATGGCGGAATTGACCGCCAAGGCGTTCAACGCGGTCATCGAGGCGTTGCGGCCGGGCGCCAAGGCGCGCGATGTCTACGCCGCCTGGCAGGTTGTCGCCGACGAGGCCGGTCTTTCCCACTATCGCCGCCATCACTGCGGTTATCTTGTCGGCGCCGGCCAGCCGCCGTCATGGACCGGCGGCAATTCGGTGACCGGCTTGAGGCACGATTCCGACCTCGAGATCGAGACCGGGATGAGCTTCCACATCCTGTCATGGCTGATGGGCACCGGTCGCGGCGATGACTTCGTTTCCAACACGGTGCTGTTGACCGATGCGGGCGCCGAAGTGCTTACCCGCACGCCGGCCGGCCCGATCGTTCGATAGGCCTGCACACATGGCGCGCTACTCGGCACTCTCGATTTTCCGCAACGCGCTGTCCGGCCAGAAGAATTGGCAGCGCGCCTGGCGTGCGGCGGAGCCAAAACCGTCCTATGATGTGATCGTCATCGGCGGCGGTGGACACGGCCTCGCTACCGCCTTCTACCTTGCCGATAACCACGGCATCCGCAACGTCGCCGTGCTCGAAAAGGGCTATGTCGGCGGCGGCAATGTCGGCCGCAACACCACCGTTATCCGCTCCAACTACCTGCTCGACGGCAACACCCAGTTCTACGAATTCTCGATGAAGCTCTGGGAGGGCATGTCGCGGGCGCTGAACTTCAATGTCATGTTCTCGCAGCGCGGCCAGCTCGTCACGGCGCATTCGGCCGATCAGCTCGACGGCTTCAGCCACCGCGCCAATGTCATGCGGCTGAACGGCATTGATGCCGATATCCTCGACCGCGACGAGGTGCGCCGTCTCGTGCCCTATCTCGATTTTTCCGACACCGCCCGCTTTCCGATCCATGGCGCCATCTTCCAGGGCCGGGCGGGCACGGCGCGCCACGACGCCGTCGCCTGGGGCTATGCGCGCGCCGCCGACGGCCATGGCGTCGACATCATCCAGAACTGCGAAGTGACAGGCTTTGTCCGCGACGGCGACAGTATCGTCGGCGTCGAAACGAAGAAAGGCCGGATCGGCGCCGGCAAGGTCGGCCTCGCTGTTGCCGGTCATACATCCGTGCTCGGTGCCAAGGCCGGGCTTGAACTGCCGATCGAAAGCCACGTCCTGCAAGCCTTTGTCACCGAACCGCTGAAGCCGCTGGTAGATCACGTCGTCGCTTACGGCGCCGACCATTTCTACGTCAGCCAGTCCGATAAGGGCGGACTGGTCTTCGGCGGCAATCTCGACGGCTACAATTCATACGCCCAGCGCGGCAATCTCGGCGTCGTTCGCGAGGTGGCGGAGGCGGCGATTGCATTGATGCCGTGCATTTCGCGCGTCCGGCTGCTGCGCCACTGGGGCGGCGTCATGGACATGACTCCCGATGCCAGCCCGATCATCTGCCCGACGCCGATCGACGGCCTCTATCTCAATGGCGGCTGGTGCTATGGGGGCTTCAAGGCGACGCCGGCTTCCGGCTGGTGCTTCGCCCACACGATCGCCACCGGCAAGCCGCATCCCTTGATCGCGGCCTACGGGCTCGATCGTTTCCGCACCGGCCACACGCTCGATGAGGCCGGTGTCGGCCCTTCCGCCTGGCTGCAATAGGAGGCGGGACAAAATGCTGCGCATCGAATGCCCCTGCTGCGGCCCGCGCGATCATGACGAGTTCCGCTACGGCGGCGATGCCTCGGTCACGCGTCCGGCCCATGACGATCCCGATCCAGAGGCCTGGTATCGTTACGTCTATATCAGGACAAACCCGCGCGGCCAGCACCGCGAATTCTGGCAGCACGTGACCGGCTGCCGCCAATGGATGGTGGTCGAACGCGACACACGCAACCACGCGATCGCATCCGTCGACTTCGCCAGGAAATCGACTGTCAGGAAACAACCGGCATGAGTTCGAACCGCAAACGCCTGCCAGTGGGTGGCCGTATCCGTCGCGAGGTGCCGGTCAATTTCACCTTCGACGGCCGCAAGCTGGCTGGATATCGCGGTGACACGCTTGCCTCGGCGCTGCTCGCCAACGGCGTTACCCTGGTCGGGCGCAGCTTCAAATATCATCGCCCGCGCGGCATCTTTTCCGCCGGGCCCGAAGAGCCGAATGCGCTGGTTACGCTCGGGAGCGCCGGCAGGCGCGAGCCGAACCTGCCGGCGACGACACTGGAACTCGCCGACGGCATGGTCGTGGAGAGTCAAAACCGCTGGCCATCGCTTGCCTTCGACGTACAAAGCGTCAATGGGCTGTTGGCGCCGTTTCTGTCCGCCGGCTTCTACTACAAGACCTTCATGGGCCCGACGCGCCGCGCCTGGATGTTCTACGAACATTTCATCCGCAAGGCGGCCGGCCTGGGTAGAGCCGGCACCGGCCCGGATCCCGACCGCTATGAGGTTCGTCATGCCTTTGCCGATGTCGCCATTGTCGGCGGCGGCCCGGCGGGATTGTCGGCGGCGCGGGCAGCGGCCGCGGCCGGGGCGCGGGTTGCGCTGATCGAGCAGGATTTCCTGCTTGGCGGCCAGCTTTTGGCGGAACCGTCCGACAGCGCAGCCGCCGCATGGCTGAGGCAGGCCGAGGCCGAGTTGGAGGACTTCGAAACCGTCGCGCTGATGAAGCGGACGACCGCTTTCGGCAGCTATGACGGCAATGTCCTTGGACTGGTCGAACAGCGCGATCCAACCGATCCGCAGCCGAATGGCGAGACACGCCAAACGGTCACCATGCTGCGCACCCGTTCGATCGTTTTCGCCACCGGCGCCATCGAGCGGCCGATGGTGTTCTCGAACAATGACCGGCCCGGCGTCATGCTTGCCTCGGCCGCCCGGACCTACCTCAACCGTTTCGCCGTCCTGCCGGGCAAGAAAATCATCGTCGCCACCACCAATGACGGCGCCTGGCGCGCCGCCTTCGACCTTGCCGATGCCGGCGCGGAGGTAACGGTTGCCGATGTTCGCGCAGCGCCGCCCACAGCACTTGCCGCGGAAGCCGCACGGCTCGGCGTGGTGGTGCGGGCCGCAACGCGCATCGTCGACCTGCACGGCGGCCATGCCGTCAGGCGCGTAACGCTCAATGGGCCGGAGGGCCAGTCCTCGGCCGCCTGTGACCTAGTCTGCATCTCCGGCGGCTGGTCGCCAACCGTGCATCTCACCTCACACCTCGGTGTCAGACCTGTGTATCGCGACGACATTGACGGCTTCGTGCCGGGCGTCTTTTCAGCCAGCCAGTTCGGCGCCGGCGCAATGATAGGAGCCTATGTGACCGCCGCTGCCGTCGAGGACGGCCATCGCGCCGGCATCGAAGCGGCAGCCTCCTGCGGCAAGTCGGCGCCGGTGCCCGCTCCGTCGAAACTCGATCTGGACGAGACCGCCACGAGTTCACTTCGCGAGATCCCTTCCGTTGGACGTGGAAAGGCTTTCGTCGATTTCCAGATGGACGTGACGACCGGGGATATCGAGCTCGCCCATCGTGAGGGCTATGAATCAGTCGAGCACCTGAAGCGCTACACCACGCTCGGCATGGGCACCGACCAGGGCAAGACCAGCAATTTTGCCGCACTTGCCGCGATGGCCGCCCTGCGCAAGGCAACAATCCCCGAGACCGGCGCCACGACCTTCCGCCCGCCCTATACGCCCGTGGCGATCGGGGCGCTTGCTGGACGCGCCATCGGCCATCATTTCAAGCCGATCCGCCGCACGCCGATGCACGACTGGCACATGGCAAACGGCGCCGAGATGCTCGAGGTCGGGCTCTGGATGCGGCCCTATTTCTACTGGCAGTCGGGGCGTAACGTGAACGAGGCCTACGTCGCCGAAATGCGGACCGTACGTCAGGCGGCGGGCCTGATGGACATCTCCACGCTCGGCAAGATCGATGTCCAGGGCCCGGATGCGGCAATCTTCCTCGACCGCGTCTATGCCAACGGCTTTGCCAAACTGGCGATAGGCCGCGCCCGCTACGGCGTCATGCTGCGCGACGACGGCATCGTCTTCGACGACGGCACCACGACGCGGCTAGCGGAAAACCGGTTCTTCATGACCACTTCGACCGCCAAGGCCGCCGATGTGCTGTCGCGTCTCGAATTCCTGCTCGACACGGCCTGGCCGGATTTGCGCGTGGCCGTTACCTCGGTCAGCGATGAATGGGCGGCGATGTCGGTTGCCGGGCCTAACAGCCGCGCGATCCTGAATGCAGCGTTTCCCGCTCTCGACGTTTCCGAGGAGGCGCTTTCGCATATGGGACTACTCGAAAGCGAATGGGAGGCCCGTGCGCTCCGCATCCTGCGTCTCAGTTATTCCGGCGAGCGCGCTTACGAAGTCTATGTCGGCGCCACTGCCGGTGAACAGCTCTGGAGCCGCTTGCTCGAAGCCGGCAGACCCTTCGACCTGAAGCCTTACGGTGTCGAGGCGCTTGGCGCGCTGCGGGTCGAAAAGGGCCATGTCGCCGGACCGGAGATCGATGGGCGCACGACGCTTGACGATCTCGGCCTCGGCCGCATGGCCGGCAAGCGCAGCGGCTTCGTCGGCGACGTCCTGCGACGGCGCCCTGCCCTCCGGGCGCCCAACCGGCAGCGTCTGGTCGGGCTGGAATGCATCGAAGAGGGAAAACGCCTGCGCGGCGGCGCCATCCTGTTCCTGCCGGATGAGAAACCCCATGGCCATGGGCGCGGTCGTGTCACCTCCGTCACTTTCAGCCCCGAACGCGGCCATTATGTCGGGTTGGCCTTGCTTGCCGGTGATGTCGCGGCAGAAGGAAGCGAGGTCGTGGCTGTCTATCCGATGAAGGGCGAAACGGTTCGCGCCCGCGTTGTCTCGCCGGTATTCATCGATCCGCAGGGAGAACGGCTGCATGGCTAGCTTGACCTCTTCTCGGGATTTCAGCCTGTCCGTGGCGGATTGTCCGCTTATCCAGATCGAGGGCTGGGACGCGACACTGAGACAATTCGAAAAGAGCGTCTCGGCGTCGCTCAACACGAAACTTCCCGCTTCGGTCGGAGAGACGGTTCGCCACAAGGGCCTTTTAACCATCCGCGTTGCACCTCGCCGCCTTTGGCTGGCTCTCGACGAAGGCACAGAAGCGCCAGCCCTTGTCGTCGACCCCGATCTCGGCTGTTCCGTGCCCCTCGGCGAAGGTCGTGTTCGTTTGAAAATGGCCGGCCCTGGTATTGCAAGGCTTCTGTCCGGCTGCATTGCCGTCGACTGGCACGCGCCGGCCGCCGCTCCGGGACGAGCCGTGCAAACGTCCTTCCATCATGTCTCCGTGCTCTTCCTGCGCACCGGCGAGGCCGCGTGCGAACTCATCGTGCCGCGAAGTTTTTCGCGAAGCCTCTCGGATTGGATTGCCGACGGCTAGCCAATGGCGGTTTCGCAGGCAAGGATCCGCTTTAGCGCCCGATCCAAAGCCGCTATCATGAGACCATTTACTCTCTTGCCGGCCAGTCTTGGAGGAGCGTAATCCCAAATTTCGGCGCGGCTGCTTTGAGCCGCTCGATATCGGCAGGCGTCGGCGGCCCAACCACCTCTCCCTTGCGGAGCTCATGACCACCTTCGGCGAGGAACTGCTCGAACACACTTGGCGTGTCTATCAGGATGTAGCGAACGGGCTGGTTGCCGGGATTCATAAGCTGGTGCGGGATGCCCCGCTTCAAAAACGTGCTCTCGCCGGGCGAGAGCGTTCGGACCACACCGTCCACAATTGCGGTCAAATGCCCTTCGATGACGTAGACCGTCTCGTCGTCATTCGCATGAACATGGATTGGCGTTTTCGTGTGCCCGTCGCTTCTGTTTTCGAAGAGACTCAACAAGCCTCCCGTCTGTTCGCCGGAGACCAGTCGCTTCATGACGATGCCTGCGAGCACGAATTCTTTTGGTTCAACATCCGTCATTGATCCAATCCTGCCAGGCATATTTGGTGGGCCGTCAAGCAGACGAGCTGCGCAGCGACATCCGGCAAACGTCGAACTGGCTCACGGGTTCCCGGTCGCGTTTGGACGAAAAGCCGGCTTCGTTCTCACCGGACATGCTAGCCGACATCCGCCAATTCGAGGGCGCCGCAGAGGTCCGCCTAACTGACGGCAAAGCTGCAACGGGCTGCCAGGCTCTCGCCGGGCCCAAGCACCGACAGTCCATTCCATTTGTCGATCGAACCACGATTGTGAGCATCGACAGTATGACTGACCGGTTCAAAACAGAAGGAGTCGCTGTCCTTCGATGGCGAATAGACCAGGTAAAAATTCAAGGACGATGAAGCTTCAATCCGCAGGCTGCAACTGTGCTCCGGCCACGATATGGTGGCGACGCCGTTCCAACCGGCAAACAGATTGTTTATCCATCCACTCGGCAATACGACTGGGGCGCCGAAATCCCAGTCGGGACGGGTTTTGACATCCACAAACCGTTCAGGGAGGTGGCTGGGCAGTTCGAGACAAACCTGCGAGGCCGGCGCATGAAGCGCGGTTCGTGCCGTTCTCGGGAACCATGGATGGATGCCAAGCCCGAACGGCAATCTGATCGAGGCCCGATTGACGATGCGAAGTTTCAGCTCGAGCCCCTGTCCGGCCAGCGCGTAGCTCACCTCGGCGCGATATCGGTATGGGCCGGGCCCGTTGCTGATGAGCGACAGCTTTGCGTTGTTCCGCGTTACGCTGTCGACGTCCCACTCGCTCGAAAATCCATTGCCGTGAATGGGAAATGGCTCGCCTGCAACATTGGCAGGCAGTTCGTGGAATTTGGAGTCGAATGTGAACCCGCCGCCCGAGATGCGATTTGACCATGGCAAAAGCAGGTTGCAGGCAAGGTCGAACGGTTTGCTGCTCCCGCCGTTTGGCCAAGGCCTGAAG
This sequence comes from Mesorhizobium sp. M0701, assembly GCF_040320365.1. NCBI lineage: Bacteria > Pseudomonadati > Pseudomonadota > Alphaproteobacteria > Hyphomicrobiales > Phyllobacteriaceae > Mesorhizobium > Mesorhizobium sp. M0701. The sequence continues at coordinate 79,449 of NZ_JAMYPO010000010.1, read as the reverse complement.
AGTGGCACGCGCCCATAATCGAACCTCGCAAGACCTGCCCCAAGCGACGGGACGATTTCAGCAGACAGGTCTCCGCTTCTGATCTTGATCGTCCCGACCATCAGCTTCAGACGGTATCGGCCTTGGCAGCGGCGATCGGCTGTTGATGGCGGCCTTTGCGAGCGACTGCAAGAAGGTCGTTCGACGCGATCCCGATGAGCGCCTTCATCTGATCGTGTGCATCGTCGGCCCTGCGCATCCTGATTGCCTCCAGCACGTCGCCATGCGCGCTCAGCGTCTGCTGGTAATTAGCGGTGGCCGATGTGGTCAAGCGGAAGGAGAAGCTGAGGGCGGCCGCAAGCATATTGCCGAGATTGGCGAATACCGGGTTGCGGCTGGCACGCAGGATGGCCGTATGAAACCTGACGTCGGCATCGAGACACGCAGCGAGATCGTCCTGCGGAGCAATGCGCATGGCTTCATAGGCCGCTTCGATGACTGCGAGATCGCCTGACGTCGCCATCTTGGCCGCAAGTTGGGCGGCAGCGGGTTCAATGACCAGCCGCGCCTCGATCAGTCCGCGGACGAAATCGAGATCGGGCTCGATATCGCGCATCCATTCCAGAACCTGTGCATCCAGCCTGTTCCATTCGCTCGACACGCGCACACGCGTCCCGGCCCGCTTGCGCGCCTCGATCAATCCTTTCGCCGAAAGCGTCAGAAGAGCATCGCGAAGCGCGGTGCGGCTCGCCCCGTAGATGACGCAAAGCTCGGCTTCCGTCGGCAGGACGGAGTGCTGGGCGTAGGAGCCGGCGAGGATGCGCTGTCCGAGATCGCGTGCGATGCGATCCTTGAGCGATGACGTGGTGCCATCTGCGGCAGGAATGTCCTGCTTGCCTTGGCCAGTCGAAGCGATCGCCGCGTCCATCGTCATGTCCTGTTCAAGTGGTACTCGGCAATTACCACAGCAAGTATCAGCAGCGAGCCCTTGGCAAGCAACTGATAGAAGGTTGGCACGGACGTCAGTATCATTCCGTTGTTGAGGACGCCAATGATGGCGACGCCCAGCAGTGCGCCGACGATCGTGCCCTTGCCGCCCTGCAAGGCGCAGCCACCAAGAACGGCCGCTGTGATGGCCTCGAGTTCCAGGCCTTGGGATCCGGATACGGGCTGCCCGGAGCCGGTACGGGCAGCCAACAGAATCCCGGCCAATCCGGCCGCCACTCCACTCATGATGTAGATGCCGACGCGGTAGCGGTTGATGTTGATGCCGGAGAAGCGTGCGACAACGGGATTGCCGCCCAGGGCATAGATGTTGCGGCCAACGATCGAGCGGGCAAGGAAGAGATGGAACACGATCGCGGTCAGCAAGAGAATCCAGATCAGCAGAGGCAGGCCGAGGATTCGTCCGATCCCGATGAAGCGGAAAGTGTCGCTGAAAATCGCGATCGATTGCCCATCGGACATGATGAACGCGATGCCGCGGAAGATCGCCATCGTACCGAGAGTCGCGATGACAGCGTTGACCCGCCCATAGGTGATGATGATGCCGTTCACGAGGCCGGCAAGACCGCCCAGGACCAGGCCGGCAAGAATGCCAGCGGCGGGTGATCCGGTGGCCTGGATGGCCATTGCCGTCGATACTGTGGTCAGACCGACAATTGCGCCGACGGCAATATCGAGCCCTCCGGCGACAATAACCACGGTCTGGCTCATCGCCAGAACGCCCAGGATGGTAATGCCTAGACCGATGTTCAGCAGATTGCGGCTGGAGAAGAACACGTCGCCTCTCAGGGTGCCGAAAATGAGCACGAGAATGGCGAGAGCAACAAGAAGGCTTATGTTGTGAATGCCGATGCGCTCTGCGATGCGCAAGGAAGCGCGCCTTTTGCCGGTTCGGGTTGTTGCTGTCCTGAGCTCAAGGCTGTTCACTGAATTTGTCCTCCAAGCGATGCTGCAGATTGAGGCATGGCATGTCTCAGGATCGTGGCCTCGTCGATGTCAGGGCGGGAAAGTTCGGCCGTGATCCGGCCTCCAGCCATAACAAGCACCCTGTCGGCCAGCCCGATCAGTTCCGGCATTTCCGAGGAAATCAGGATTATGCCGATGCCGCTGGCGGCGAGTTCGTCGATCAGGCGATAGATTTCCGCCTTGGCGCCGATGTCGATGCCGCGGGTCGGCTCGTCGAGGATGAGAAGCATCGGCTGCCGCGCAAGCCAGCGCGCGAGAACGACCTTCTGTTGGTTGCCACCCGATAATTTCGAAACCTGTTCGTCGAGGTTGGGCGCCTTGATCGACATCTTTGCTGCAAGCGGTGAGACGATTTCCAGTGCCTTGCGCCGGTTGAAGAAGCCGAAGGTCGACGTTCTGTCGGGCACGCAAAGCGAGGCGTTATCAAGAATGCTTCGGAACAACAGCAGCGCCTCGTGCTTGCGGTCTTCCGGGGCAAAGCCGATGCCCGCCACGATCGCTGCATGCGGGCTGTTAGGGCCAACGGGCACACCATTCATCGTTATGGTTCCGTCGACGCGCCTATCATAGCCGACAATCGCCTTTGCCAGTTCGGATCGACCCGCACCCATAAGGCCGGCAATGCCGAGCACCTCGCCACGGCGGACCTTGAGGCTCACATCGGTGACGTGGTCGGTGGTCAGGCCCGCCACCTCCAGCAACGGTTGCCCCGATTGCCACGTCTCGCGCGTAAACAGATCGGCTATGTCGCGGCCCACCATGAGCTTGGCTATGGTCTGCTCACTGGCACCGGCAGCGGGGGAATCATCGACCAGCCGGCCGTCCCGCAACACGACAATGCGATCCGCAAGGTCGATGACCTCGTTCAGCCTGTGAGAGATGTAGACGATCGAAGTGCCCGCGCCGCGCAGCCGGCGAATTACTGAAAACAGACGGCGCGCTTCGTCGTCGGTCAGTGACGAGGTCGGCTCATCGAATGCGATCAGCCGGCCGCCGGCACGTATGGCGCGCATGATTTCGATCATCTGGCGCTGTGCCGGACCGAGTGTGCTGCAGAGTTGACGCGGCAGCATATCCTGCTGCATGCCGAAGGTCGCAAGCACCTTATCAGTCTGGTCCTCGAGCCTGTGCCAGTCGAGCAGGACGCCTGCCAGCCGCGGCAGTTCGCCGACGAAAATGTTCTCGGCCACGGTCAGGTTCGGAACGATCTCCGGCTCCTGATGGATGACGCGTATTCCGGCTCTGTGGCTGTCGCGCGGCTCGCTGAAAACGATCGGCGTGGAGCCATGCAGCACGGTGCCGGTGTCCGGTGCGAACACGCCCTCGAGAATTCGCATCATTGTCGACTTGCCGGCGCCATTCTCGCCAACCAGGGCAAGCACCTCTCCTGGCCGAAAGGCAATCGAGACATTGTCGAGCGCCTGCACGACGCCGAAGCGCTTCGATATCCTGTCGAGCGAGAAGAAATCCGATTGCATCAAAAGCTCACTCCCGAGGATCGATCCCGTGTGCCCGCCGACGAACTGCCGGCCCAAAGAGCGTCATGCGCACTGCGGCGCATGACGCATATCTGGTTCAGTGGCAGAGCTTGGCTTTGTAGTCCGACGCAAAATTGTCGGCCGTGATGTATTCCGGGTCGGTGAAGGACTGAACGGGAAGCTTCGTTCCGTCCTTGATGGAGGCCAAGAGAATCCTCACCGCCAGCGCGCCATGATTTTCCGAATTGAGCCACATCGTACCACGGAACGCCGAGGGCTTTCCGGATCCGAAGGCATCGCAGGCGCGGCTCCCGTCGATGCCGATCCCCATGCCCTGGTCTGCGGAATAGCCGGCATTCTCCAGTGCTCGCGCACCACCCAGCACGCCGTCATCGTTGCATGAATAGAATATCCAGTTCGTGACGCTGGGATTGGCCGTCAATGTGGTGGTCATCACATCGATGGCGTTGACCATCGTATTGTCGTAGGGGACGCGAACGATGCTGCCCGGCTTGAAATCGGGCACCGCCTTCAGGAACGCTTCTTCCGCGCCCTTGTTGCGCTGCATGCAGGTATCGGCCTTGCGGTCCTCGATCGAGGCGATGCGCACCTCTTTGCCCGCCCAGCCTTCAGCCTTGTAGAGCTTGGCAAGCTCTTCGCCCACCCGCGCACCGATATTGTAAGCATTCATGCCGACATAGGGGACCTGGGTGCCATCCTGGTAGTAGATATCGTCGTCCACCGCCACCAAGGGAATTTTTGCGGCCTTTGCTTTCTCCGCGATGACCGGTCCCAGCGCCTTGTCGGGGACAACGATGGCGATGCCTTTCACGCCATCGCCGACCATCGTATCGAAGGTCGTGATCGTCAAATTGGCGTCGAACTGAACGTCCTGCGACACGAACGCGGCCCCTGCCGCCTCAGCCGCTTTCTTGGCGCCGCCGACTTCGGCGACGAACCATGGGTGGTCTCCCATCTTGTTGATGTAGCCAATCTTGATGTCGTCTGCGCTTGCTGTGCCACTCATCAGTCCGGCAGCCAATACCGCAAATGTCGCCAAAGCCTTTGTTGTGGTTTTCATGAATATCCTCCCTGAGAGCTCTATTGGTTGCTAGTCGTGGTAGAGAACCGAGCGCCCACCATCGATGGTGATCGTCTCGGCATTTATGAACGGCGCTTCGTCCGAAGCGAGGAAAACCGCCGTCATTGCAACCTCGTCCGGCCGGCCAATACGCTTGGGCGGATGGAGGTCGTAGGCTCGCCGCTTCTCCTCGGCGGGGTTCGGGAATGTGTTCCAGTAGGCTTCCGCGATCGGCGTCTCGATGTAGCCGGGTGCTATCGCGTTCACCCGGATACCGCGTGCGGCATATTCGATGGCCAGCGAACGGGTCAGGCCCAAAAGTGCATGCTTGGCGACCGGATACGGGAACGTATGGGGAATGATCTGGAAGGCGTGACAGCTCGCTATGTTGACGATGGACCCCGAGCCCTTCGCCAGCATCGTCGGCAAAACCGCCTTGGCGCAGAACCACGCGGCCTGGAGGTCGAGCTTGAGGCAGCGCTCCCATTCCTCATCCGGCATCATCAATGGTTCGTAGAAGACGTTGGCACCGGCATTGTTGACCAGAACGTCGACGCCGCCATAGCTCGTGATCGTGCGGGCGACCATGTCCGCGACCGCGGATGCGTCCGTGACATCCGTCTCGACGAACAATACGTCGGCGCCTCCGGCACGCAGTTCGTCGGCGATCGCTTTGCCGCTTGCCGCATTCAGTTCGGCAATGACGGTCTTTGCCCCATGCATCGCAAAAGCCCGGGCGGTGGCGGCACCTATGCCTTGGCCGGCGCCCGTGACGATTGCGATCTTTCCTTGCAGCCGGCCTGCCATTGCATTCACCAGTCAACCACGGTGCCGTCCGGCATGACGGCATTGCGGGCATGCAGCACTTCCTGCTTAAAGGGGTGACGCACGATCACGTCCTCATTGACGGTGACGCCAAGGCCCGGCAGTTCGGGCAGGTCCCAGCGGCCTGGTTTACGCCGAATTGGCCAGGTAACGACCTCGTCGTACCAGGCGACGGCACCGGACATCTCCTCCTGAATGACGACGTTTGGCGTCGATATGCCGAAGTGAAGAGCAGCGACGCCAGCGATCGGACCGAGCGGGTTGTGCGGCGCAAGGCCGATGCCTGCCGTTTCCGCCATGGCCGCGATCTTCTTTGTCTCCAGCAGACCGCCAGTGTGGCAGATATCAGGCTGGGCAATGTTGAAGGCACGGGCTGCGATCGAGTGCGTGAATTCGCGGCGCCCGATCAGCCGTTCGCCGGACGCGATCGGCACGGCCGATCGCGCCGTAATATGCGCCAGTCCGGCAACATCTTCGGGTGGAACGGGCTCTTCCGCGAACATGATGCGGGCCGGCTCGATTGCTCTGAGGTAATCCATCGCCGCGTTAACCGATGCAGGGCGTCCGTGGAAATCGACCATGATGTCGATGTCCGGGCCAACCGCCTCGCGAAGTGAGCCAACCATGTTGGCAACAGAATCGACCGCCTTCGTAGGAGACACGTAGTGGGTGTAGGGAATGCAGACGACCTTGACCGCGTCGTAGCCTGCCTGCGTCACGATGCGTCCGCGTTCCACGATGGCATCCGCGGATCCGGTCTCATAGACCGCCTTCATGTCCCCGAGGCCGAGATGCGTGTAGGTGCGCAGATAGTCGCGGACCTGGCCACCTAGAAGGCGCCAGACGGGGACTCCCAATGATTTGCCCAGGATGTCCCAGAGCGCGATCTCAATGCCGCTGACAGCAGACATTCCCTCGACGCCGAGACGCCAAAATCCGTGCCGCGTAAGTATCTGGTAGCACTGCTCCACGTTGCGCGGATCCTGCCCGATGAGCAGGGCCTCAAGGTCCTGAAGCGCCCCAACGACGGCTCGGGTCTTCCATTCCAGCGTTGCCTCACCCCAGCCAAACAGCCCGGGCTCGTCGGTTTCGACCCGGACGAAGACCCAGTTGCGCATTTCCGCATTGCAGACGCGCGCCTTGATGGCCGTGATTTTCATTGGTCCTCCCAGACCTGCCGCCTTTTTTCGAGGGCGATATGTATGATTTATTATGGATAATATGGACGAGTCAAGCGCAACGTCGATGTGGACCAAGGCCGTCAAGGAACTGGTCCTCAGGAGGATCCGAGCAATTGTCGATCAATCCTTGTCCGCCGATGGAAGGGCTGTCAGCCTCCGATCCGCGAACATCGCGGAAAAGGCGCGGCTAAATCACCGCGCAGACTGTTTTCGTCTCGAGATAGTTCTCCAGGCCCGGTGCGCCGTTCTCATAGCCCCAACCGGATTGCTTGTGGCCGCCCTTCGGCAATTCCGGCGAGAAGTAGGAATGGCAATTGATCCAGACGGTGCCCGACCGGATACGTGCGGCAAGGCGATGCGCAGTGGAAAGGTCGCGGGTCCAGACGCTTGCGGCGAGGCCGTAGGGCGAGTCGTTCGCATGGCTTAACGCCTCCGCGACATCGTCGAACGGTGTCACGGCAACGACCGGGCCGAAGATTTCCTCGCGCATCATGCGCATGTCCGGGCGAACGCCGGTAACCACGGTCGGCTCGAAGAAGTTGTCGAAGCGCCGGCCGCCGGCGATGATCTCGGCGCCGCTGGAAGCACCATCGCCGACGTAGAAGGCGACGCGCGCAGCCTGGGTTCCGTTGACCAGCGGACCAAGGTCGGCATCCGGGTCAAGCCCGTGTCCGAGACGCAGCTTTCGCGCCTCTTCCGCCAGCCCCTCCACCAGACGGTCGTAGATCGAGCGATGCGCATAGACACGCGAGCCGGCGACGCAGACCTGGCCGGCATTGGCGAAGATCCCCCGAGCCACTCCGGGGATTGCGAGCCCCATGTCCACATCGGGCATGATGATGGCCGGCGACTTGCCACCCAGCTCGAGCGTCAGCTTCTTCAGATTGCCGCGCGCTGCGGAGACGATCATCTTTCCGACTTCCGTCGAGCCGGTGAAGGCGACCTTATCGACATCGGGATCTGCAGCCAATGCTGCGCCCACGGTTTCACCGAGACCGGTCACGATATTGACGACGCCGTCCGGCAAGCCGGCTTCGATCATCAGTTCGCCGAGCCTGAGCGCGGTGAGCGACGTTTCCTCAGCTGGCTTGAGCACGATCGTACAGCCGGCGGCAAGCGCCGGGGCGAGCTTCATCGAGGCCATGAGCAGCGGCGAATTCCATGGCGTTATGGCTGCCACGACACCGATCGGCTCTCGCACCGTGTAGGCGAAAATCTTGCTGCGCGCCGGTTGGTAGCTGATGGAGGTGGGGATGGTCGTGCCGAGGATTTTCGTGGCAAAACCGGCGAAATAGTGGAACTGCTCGGCCGAGGCGGGAATCTCGGCGAAGCGTGAGGTCTTCAGCGACTTTCCTTGGTCAAGCGTCTCGAGTTCTGCAAGCTCATCGGCATGGCGTTCAATCAGGTTGGCGATGCGCCATAGCAGCTTACCGCGTGCCGACGGTGTCATGTCGCGCCAGCTCTCGCCTTCGAAAGCAGCACGCGCCGCAGCAATGGCGCGGCCGGCGTCATCGGCTGTGCCTTGCGCCAGCAGTGCGAGCGTGTCGCCATTCGCAGGATCGGTCGCGGGCAAGGTTGCGCCATCGCTGGCGTCGCACCAGCCGCCGCCGATCAGGTGCCGCATTCTGGGTTTGGCCAGGAACGCCTTGACGCCTGCATGCCTGGCTGCACCGTTTCGAATGATGACCGTCATGTCCGTACCCCGCAAGCGAGCGCCTCGACCGCGGCGAGAGCACCGCGGATGATGGAATGATAGCCTGTGCAACGGCAGATATTGCCTTCGAGCGCAGTGCGGATCTGAGACTCGTCTGGAGCCGGATTCTCCAGCAGCAGAGCGGTCAGCGCAACAGTGATGCCGGGTGCGCAGTAGCCGCACTGGAAGGCGTTTTCGGCCGCCAGAGCCTGGCGCAGGACAATAGCTTCGGGAAGGTCGTCGAAACCCTCCGGCGTGATGATGGTGGCCCGGTCGAGTTGCCACGACATGAGCAGACAGCCATTGACCGCGCGATCGTCCATCAGCACGGAACAAGCGCCGCAGCGGCCGATGCCGCAAGCCGTCTTGGCGGCAGTCATGCCGAAATGATCGCGCAGCAGATCGATCAGGCGCAACTCGGCGGGCACGGCCAGCGCCTGGCGGCAGCCGTTGAGGTTAAAGGCGATCTCGATGTCGGCACTCACGCCGCACTCCTCCGCAAGGCGTCGAGCACCCATTCTGGATCGACCGGGATGCGCTCGGGCCAATCCCCTATGGCGTCCGCAATCGCGTTGACGATGGCTGGCGTCACGGCGCCAATGCCAAGCTCACCAACTCCGCGCGGGCCGAACGGGTCGTCCTCGTCCAAATCCTCCAATGCGAAGGTCGCGAGGCTTTCCGGCGTATCGGCAATGCCTGGCAGCATATAGAAGTCGAGGTTGCCGGCAAGATACCGGCCATCCCGCATCGCCGCGTCCTCGGTGAGGGTGAAGCCCAGCCCCTGGACGCCGCCGCCTTCGATCTGGCCGAGATAGGCGGCGGGATCGAGCATCGGTCCGGCCGCGGTGTGCTGATGGAGGTCGAGCACACGTACCTGTCCGGTGATGCGGCTGACGGCAACGCGCGCCAGTGTCGCGCCGAAGGCGAAGATCAGGCGTGCATTGCCTTCCAGATAGTCCGATTTCGGAAACTCGAAGCTGACGGCAGCAGCTGGCAGCCGGTCGGGAGGCAACGCCTCGGCAAGCTCGGCGAAACTCATGAGCAGTGAGCCGCTGTTGGAATGTCGCTCGACGATACCGCCGGGTGCCAGCGCCAGCGTCCCGGCTTCGCGGCAAAGCAGCTGGCCCGCTGCGGCCAGCAGGTCACGCGCAAAAGCTGGTGCGGCGACTGCCGCGACCCGCCAGACCACGTGAGTGCCGCGCGAGGCGGTAGAGGAACCGGATTCGGGCGTCGCCGCCGTATCGCCGGTGACCGGCCGGACATCGTCGCGACCGCAGCCGAGCGCTCCGGCTACGGCGGCCTTGACCGAGGTGAGCAGGCCCTGTCCCAGCTCGTCCAGGCCATAGAGCGCTTCGATCATGCCATCCGCAGCCAAGCGCAACGCGCCTCCGGCCGGGTCCGGCGGCAGCGTGCCTAGTCCGTTGCCTTGATAGTTCATCGCCATCCCGACGCCGATCGTCTCACAGCCGTCGAACGACGGACCACGCGGCTTGGCCCAGATCGGGTCAGCAGCGGCGGCTTGCAGCATCTCGGCCAAACGTTCGGACGGCGCGACCTGCTGGCCGAGATGGCCTCGCGTGCCAGGCTCGCGCAAATTGCGGCGCCGTATCTCGATAATGTCGATGCCGGCGGCTTCGGCCAGCCGGTCCAGCTGGCACTCTACCGCGAAGGCCATCTGGTTGGCACCGAAGCCACGAAACGCGCCGCAGACGCCGTTATTGGTGTAGGCGAGCCTGCCCGAGCTGAGGACGTTGGGAACGACATATGGCCCGCAGGCGTGTTCGAGGGCCGTCTCAAGCACGCCCGGACCGAGCGACGCGTAGGCGCCGGCATCCGCGATCACATCCACCTGCTGTGCGAGCAGCCGACCTTCGGGGTCGCAGGCGGTACGCATATGGATGCGCATGGCATTGCGCTTGGTGCCCGCGATGACGGATTCCGCCCGGTCGAGATGCAGCCGCACGGCGCGTCCGGTCTTCAGCGCCAGCAGGGCCAGGGCAGGCTGCACGGTCAGCTCGTCCTTGCCGCCGAAAGCGCCGCCAGTCGGGCTGGTGACCACCCGTATCTGCTCTTGCGGCATACCGAGGATGCGCGAGAGCTGCATGCGGTCGCGGCGGCCATGCTGCCCACCGGCAAAGACGTTCAGGGTACCATCCGTACCGACGAAAGCGTAGCCGCCCTCCGTCTCCATAAAGCCGTGCATCTGGCACGGCGTTTCGTAGACAGCCTCGACGATATGAGCTGCCTTGGCAAAAGTCGCGGCGGCATCGCCACGCGTGAACTCGAAGCTGCACTGCAGATTGCCTGAGGCGTGGACCGACTCGGCTCCAGCGGCGAGTGCCTGTTGGGGATCGCTCACAATTGGCAGCGGCTCGTATTCGACGCTGACGAGAGCAAGCGCGCGTTCGGCCGTCTTCATGTCAACAGCGGCAACAGCAGCAACCGCGTCGCCAACATAGCGGACCTTGTCGAAGCACAGTGCCGGCTGATCTTGCACGACAATGCCGAAGGCATTGCTGCCGGCAATGTCGCGGTGCGTGACAACCGCCGCGACGCCGGGCAGCGCCTCGGCCGCGCTCGTATCGATGGAAACGATCCTTGCATGGGGAATGCCAGCGCGCCGAATGCGCCCGACCAGCATACCGGGCTCGCGATGGTCGGTCAGGTATTCGAGCCGGCCGGCGATTTTCGGCGCGCCGTCCGGCCGCTGGTACCAGCGTGCGCCGGTTTCCGACCGGGACACAAGAACCTCGGCAGGCGGCTTTCCGGACGGCACGGTCCGCCGGCGCGGCGAATGTGCTCCTTGGGACAACTTGCCGCCGAGCCCGAAGACCAGCGCATTCGCCGCGACATTGCGCCGATAACGGCCGGACCGCCACGAATCGTCGATCGCCGGCGCCTCTGCAAGAATTGCGGCGTGCAGCTCGGCCCAATCGATCTCTTGGAGGCGCCGGCCGATGAGCAGCGCTTCAGCGCGGCCAAGACGGGCTGCTTCGCCGCCGCGGCTGGCCGCGAGCCGCGCGATCGTGACAAGATCGTCCGCCGTTTCGATCAGTCCGGCAACACCAGCCACGCTTGGGGTGAAGGCGGCGCGCAGGCCGACTTTGCGATGGGTCCAGCGAGCGGCAGTTGGCTGCGGTGGAACGATGATCGTCTCAATGAGGGCCGCTGACGGTGCGTCGGCCAACCATTGCGCGAGCGGCACGACGGCGCGCCCAGCCGGTGAGACGATCTCCAGCTTCGCGTCGATCGCGAGCAGGGCCGGCAGAAGGCAACCCGTGCGCCCGGCGACGTTGCCGCCCAGCGTTGCGAGATTGCGGACGGCGGGTCCCGCCGTGGCGCGGACGGCGGCTGCGAGCAGAGGCAAATTCTCGCCTATCGCCCGGTCACGCTCCAAGGCACCCAGGGTCGTCAGTGAGCCGATGCGAAAGCCGTCATCGGCCGGTTGGATGCCCTTCAGGCAGGCGATTCGGCCGATGTCGATGAGGCGCCGCGGCTTTGGCAGGCCTTTCGCCCAGCCGAGCTGCAGCGCCGTGCCTCCGGCGACCAGTTGCGATGCGCCCTCGCCTGCCAACGACAGCGCCTCGGCAACGGAGGCCGGGCGAAGCACCTGGAGATCCGGTCCGGTCATGTGGCTACCGCGGTCGTGCCGAAACGAATGCCTTTTTCCTTCAGCCAGCGGCGGTAAGCGATGGAGGAACCGTCGGCGCGTGTCGGGATTTCCATCCGCGGCTCGAGCGGAAGGCGCAGCGGCCGCTGGTTCTGCACGATGATCCGATTGCAGAAAGATGACCTGTTCGAAGTTGAGCAACGCCGTCTGCGTCGAAGCGGAGTCGACGAGATACATGACCGGCTGGGCGCGGCAGAGATCTTCCTCGAGAGGCTGGATGAACAGCGCGATCACATCGAGCCGACCGCGCGCTCCGGGGCATACACGGTAAAGCATGACAATGAATGGGCTCGGCACACGATAGGTCAGATGCACAAACGCGCCGGAGCTTTCCGTGGCGGCGATGCGCGGCTGGAAGAACGTGCAGTTGGTCGCCCAGACCTCGTCCACGTCGCGACGTATCTCGCTCAGATAGGCCGGCACCTCCGTATGCGGCTCCGAGCCGAGAATGTCGGTATGCACGAAGGGGAAATGTGCCATGTCGAGGAAGTTCTCTACGACACGCAAACCCGAAGCCCGCATCGTCACCCAGCCGCAGGGCACGTAGCGCCGGTCGGGCTCCGACGCCTCGGCGATCTCGAAGATTTCCTTCCCCGGCTCGCCCAGCGTCGTCCAGACGCAGCCGTAGCGCTGTCGGACAGGCAGCGCGAGGCCGCGGCCGTCGTCGTCCAGGACCTCCCTAACGATGATTGCGCCCGTGATGTCACGGACCAGTTCGATGTCCTGGCCCAGCAGCCGCGTGCGGCTCGGCGCGCCACCCAGGTCGGCCACCGTCGCCACCGCATACCAATCGTCCAGTGCCGCCCTGTCCGTCGTCTTCATTACCGGGGCTCGCCTTATTGGGTCCACTGCAGGCTGCCGCCGGAATTCTCGGCGAGGAAGGCGGCGCGCCGGGCGAACAGGCCAGGCGCGACGCGATGGATTTCGGCAATGATCTCGCGCAGGTCGCCGGTGCGCAGCACGCCGTGCTCGACGAGGATCTCGCCATCGACCATCGTCAGGGACACGTCGCTGCCGCGCACGGCGTGGACGAGATTGTGGTGGAGATTGAAATAGGGTCCGTCGCGGAAGACCGGCGTCATGCGCGGCGTATCGGTGCGGACCGCGATGATGTCGGCACGCTTGCCGACCTCGATCGAGCCGATCTCATGATCGAGGCCGATCGCCTTGGCGCCGACGATGGTGGCCATGCGCAGCACTTGCCAGCTATCCATGGCAGCGGCGTCGAGGTCCTTCAGCTTGCCCAGCAGCGAAGTCACCTTCATCTCTTCGAACATGTCGAAATTGTTGTTCTCCTTCTCGCCGTCGGTGCCGATCCCGACAGGCACGCCGGCCTTCAGCATCTCGGCCACCAGCGCGATGCCGCTTGCCAGCTTCATGTTGGAAACAGGATTGTGGGCCACCGAAACGCGGCGCTTGGAAATAAGCTCGATCTCCTCCCGGTCGAGCCAGACGGCGTGGGCGATCATGGCGCGCGGCGTTTCGAAGAAGCCGAGGTCGTCGAGCGCGAACATCGGCCGTTTGCCGTAACGCCGCTCAAATTCCGCGATCTCGATCTCGGCCTCGCTGCAATGTGTGTGGAAGCCGGTCTCGTATTTCCTTGCGAGTTCGATCGCCCGGCGCTGGCCGGCTTCGTCGGCATAAAACAGATGCTCCAGCCCGACCCAGACGTTGATGCGGCCGCCCGCCTTGCGATGCCAGCCCTCGATCATCGCCTCGTTCATGTCGAGCGTGTCGAAATAGTTGTAGTCGGGATGCTCGCCGACGTAAGGCACGGCGACCAGGCGGTTGCCGATCGCCTCGGCCGCCCTGGCGCTGCCTTCCATGAACCGCCACATGTCGACGACGGTGGTCGTGCCGCCGAGCACGGATTCCGCGTAGCAGAGCCACGACGCCGCCTCGGCCTCGTGTGGCTGCAGCACGCGATGCATCGGATTGATATGGAGTGTCAGCCAGTCCCAGACCGGCAGGTGCTCCGCCGTGCCGCGCAGGAAACCGGAATGCGCATGCGCGTTGACCAGCCCGGGCAAAAGCACCGCATTGTCGAGCTTCTTCACGGCTACGGCCGGATGCGCGGCACGCAGTGCAGCGAGCGCACTGACCGCGGCGATACGGCCATCCTCGACCAGCACGGCGCCGTCAGGCAACACATGGTTATTTTCATCCATAGTGAGCAGCGTGTCGGCCGCAAGGATGAGGCTTCGTGTCATCGCCAGTGCTCCGTGTGCGTTCTGTCGTTCATGACATCCTCAAGCTGCCGCGAGCAGGAAATCGGCGGCGCGCTCGCCGATCATAGTGGCGGGCGCGTGGGTGTTGCAGGTCGGGATCGTCGGGATCACCGAAGCGTCGGCAACATGCAGCCCATCAAGGCCGTGCACGGCGAGGCGGCTGTCGACGACGGCCATCGCGTCCTCGCCCATCTTGGCTGTTCCGCAGGTGTGGAAGAACGTCGAGCACGCCTCGCGGATGAAGGCGATTGTCTCGGTGCGGGTCAGTCGGCGGTCGGGTGCGGCGAAGCTGCCGAAGAGACCGGCATTCGCCTTTGCAGCCGCCATCTCCATCACCAGCTCGACCGCAGTGACCATGGCGTCGAGATCTTCCGGTTCCGCCAGAAAGTTCGGTTGGATTTCGAGCGGCCCGCCGGGCTTGCCGTCGAGTAGCTTCAGCTGCCCGACACTCTTCGAGCGCATCAGGCCCGCACCGAAGGAAAAGACATCGCCGGATAGATCGTAGCGCGCGCGGATCGCAGGTTCGGCGCTGTTGCCCTGGACCGGAAAGGCGTGCAGGTCGGGCTGCGGCAGGTCCGGCCGCGACTTCCAGTTGACCATCGAGCCACCGCCATTGCCCACTATCGGTCCGATCGGGCGCTTCGCGCGGAAAACGCAGGCCTGCGCCAGCGGATGATCCTGAAGATTCCGGCCGACGCCCGGCAGGGCGCAAACGACCGCAATGCCAAGGCGCTTCAGGTCGAGCGGATCGCCGATGCCCGACAGCATCAGCAGGCGCGGCGTGTCGATGGCCCCGGCCGCTAGCACGATGCTCTCTTGCGCGCGCGTTTCGCAGATTTCGCCGCCGACGAGGTGCTTGACCGCGACGCATCGGCTGCCTTCGACCGTCAGGCCGATGGCCGCGGATCCGGTCAGCACCGTCAGCATCGGGTGATCCAGGATCGGCACGAGATAGCCCGTCGCCGAACTCCAGCGCTTGCCGTCGAAGATGTTGAAATTCGCGGCGGTCGCCCCCTCGTTGCTGGGGCCGTTCGGATCGTCGATCACCGGGATACCGATCTCGGCCGCGCCATCGATCAGCGCCTGCGCGACCGGGTGCAGTGCCGTCGACCGCTCGATACGGAGCGGACCGCCCGCTCCGCGAAACTCGCTTGCACCGTCGCGCCAGTCCTCGCAGCGCCGGAAAAAGGGCAGCACGTCGGCGAAGCTCCAGCCCTTGGCGCCGCCAGCCTCCCAGGCATCGTAATCATGTGGGTGGCCGCGATACCACATCATCGCGTTGATGGCGCTTGAGCCGCCCAGCAGGCGGCCACGCGGGATGCCGATGGTACGGCCGTTCACGCGCGGTGTCGGAGCATAGTCGTAGCCCCAGTCATAGGTGCCGCGGCCAAGCGGCACCCATTGGCCGGGGTCGTCGGCCTCCACGATCCCAAGACTCGTCGGGCCTGCTTCGATCAGGAGGACGTCGGCACCGGCATCGACCAGCCGCCGCGTCACCGCACAGCCACCGGAACCCGAGCCGACCACGACGTAGTCGTAGCTGGGTTTCAGCGCGCGTCGAGGGACGACAGGTCCGAGGGTGCCCATGATCTCGTCAGTTGTGCTCGCTCGGGCCCATGATGACGATGCGTTCGCTCGCCTCGACGTGGCGGACGAAGATATACTTGTCCTCGCGGCCGTCGCTGTGTTTGCGCTTGATGTCCGGCTGAACCGTTCCCGAGACCTTGGCGACCACTATATAGGGTGCCTCCATCGCGAGCGCCCTTGCGCAATGCACGTCGAACTCCTCCACGGTGCGCGCCGTATGGGCGTTCTCGACGCCGGCGCCGCGCGCGATCGCGGCAAGGTCGACGCGGCCCAGCGCCGTATGCGTCGGCGGGCCGCCGATCGACTGGTAGCACTCATTGTCCCAGACCACGATGAAGAGGTTTTTCGGTTGTTCGTTTCCGAGCGTGGCCAGGATGCCCAGATTGAAGAGCAGGCCGCCATCCGTATCAAGCGAAACGACGCGGCGGTGCGGCAGGCCGGCGGCGAGCCCGAAGGCCTGCGGCGTGACGCAGCCGAGTTGCTGCTGGAACAGGCTCGCCTCGCGCATATGCGGCGCGGCGTTGTACCACTCGTCGACGCTGCCGCCGAGCGAAAGGATCACCAACTCATCCTTCAACCGCGCGGCAAGCGCCTTCATGCAGTCGAAGCGTTTCATCGCACCACCTCGCCGCCGAGCGCCACGGCCGAATGGTAGTAGGACGCATAGGACCAGGAATAGGCGTCGACGATGGCGCGCTCGATCTTCGCCTCCTCGGTGACGATCCGGTACGGAACGCGCAGTGCGTTCAGCACCGGCTCCATGGTGATGCCATGCGGGATTGCCCACCAGTTGTTCTCGCCAAGCTCGCCGCGATAGCTCATCAGCATCACGACCGGGATGCCGGCTCCGAGGCCCATGCGGGCCAACGGCTCGACCGAGGCGCGCAAGCCGGAATTTTCCATGACCAGCGCCGCGCGCTTGCCCGACAGGAAGACCCCGCCGCAGATCGCCGCGCCCTCACCCTCGTTGGTGACGCGGATCGTGCGGATATCCGGATCGGCATCAAGCGCCGGGTAGAGCTCCTTGAACAGCGAATCGGGCAGGTAGCAGACGATGCTCACTCCCGCCCGCTTAAGCCCCCGAATGACCGCGTCGACCGCACTCTGCTTCATGACATCCCCTTCGGCCGGGAAGTCTCGCAAAGCTCAGTTGTTCGAGATAGGGACAAATTACTCTCTTTATCGATGCGCAAAATGCAACAACTAACCATGCAACGCCTCGACCATGCGGGCCAGCAGCGCCGCGAATGCGGAGGCCGCATCCGACATTTCGCGTTCCAGTCGGGCGAGCAGCATCAGTCGGTGCGGGTTCATGCGAGAATCGCGCAACGGCACGAAAACGATCGATCCGTCAGCCACTTCCGGTTCGATGCCGAGCTTGGTGCGAAGCACCACGCCGAGGTTGAGGCGCACCATCTCGGTCATCAGTCCGATCGAGTTGGTCCGCGACCGTCGCGTGATGTCGATCATGGAGCGCCCGATCGCATCGTCGATCGAAATGCCCAAAGCAAGGCTGTTGTCCGAGACGATGACCTGTTCGCCGGCAAGATCGAACAGCTTCACTTCCTTGCGGCCGGCAAGGCGACTGTCCGGATGAGCGACGACGCCCAGCGGCAGAGGCGTGCTCGCGATCTTGCGCACGTTGCGCGGCACGCGCACGTCGAAAGCAAGCGCCAGATCGCATTCGCCGTCGGCAACCGCATCGCAGGCGCGCTGCGACCCGGCGACATGCACATCGACCGATATCCGCGGATGGCGCTTCCAGAATTCCTTCAGTGCGTTCGGCACCAGCCCGCGCGCCGCGCTCTCCACGACTGCCACGGACAACGAGCCGCGGTTGAGGCCACTGAGATCGTTGATCTCGGACGAGGCGCGGGCCAACTCGGTGATGCTCTGACGCGCGTGGTAGAGCAGAAGCTCGCCTGCGCTGGTCAGTTTCAGTCGCTGGCGCACGCGTTCGAAGAGCGGTGTGCCCAGTTCGTCCTCCAGGCTCTTGATGACGCGGCTGATAGAGGATGGCGCCACGTTGAGCGCCTGCGCGGTCTGGCGCACCGAGCCCAGCCGCGCGACCATTTGGAAATAATGGATGCGCGGTGAGACCAGGCCAAGCCGGAAGGGATCCACTCAGGCGGCCTCGAAGGCCGGGACGATCTCCATTTCCGGCACCAGCACGAGACCTTTGTCGGTGATGCGGATTTCGGGGATGACCGAGAGCGGGATGAGGTTGAAGCCCATATAGGGGATGCAGCAGCCGGCCGCCTCCCATTCCCGCTTGAGGATCTTCACCTCATCCGCGACCTCGGTGACGCGCTTGTCGGACAAAAGGCCGGCGATCGGCAGTTCGACCATGGCGGTTACTTTGCCGTCGACGACGACACAGACGCCGCCTTGCGTTTCCTCGATCGCCCGCAGCGCCACCTGCATGTCGGCCTCGTTGACCCCGGCGATGATGATGTTGTGGCTGTCGTGGCCGACAGACGACGCGACGGCGCCGCGCTTCAGCGTGAAATTGCTGAGCAGCCCGTAGGCGACGTTGCCGTCCGACTTGCCATGGCGCTCGACCACGGTGACGAAGCACAGGCCGTGGCGGTCGAAATGGTTCTGCCAGTCATTGGCCGGATCGAGCGTGATCTTCTGGTGGCCGAGCGTGATCCCCGGCAATTCGGTGCGGATGGTATGCGCCACCACCTTGGCGGTTGGCAGGTCCGGCGTCAGCTTGATCTGCTTCGGCAGCTTCACTGTGTGGTAGGCCGCGTCCGGATAGCGGTAGCGGGTCGAGAGGGCCTGGTCGAGCAGCGGCGTGATCTTGCCGTCATCGACGACGAGTTCGCCGCCATACCACGTGCTGACGGGATCGAAGCCGTCGTCGAGCAGCACCAGGTCGGCACGGCGGCCGCCACCGAGGCCTCCGATTTCGCCTTCCATGCCGAAGCGCGTCGCGCCATGCAGTGAGCCCATAGACCAGGCCTGCTCCGGCGTCATGCCGGCCTTCATCGCCTCGCGCGTCACCCAGTCAAGGCCGAAGAGCATCAGGTCGTCAGCATCGCGGTCGTCGGTGCAGACCGCGATGCGCTTGTGCGAGGCTCCGAGTTCCGTGATCGTCTTGATCGCTGCGGGCAGGCTGTGCCACGGCGTCGTCGGCGGGCCGCCGCGCAGGAACAGCCAGATGCCGGCTTCGAGCATGTCGTCGGCGATCTCGCGGTCGATCGCCTCATGGGTATCGGTGACGCCGGAGGCCGCATAGGCCGACACGAATTCGCGTCCATAGACGTGTCCCGACACCGGGCGGCCGCGTTTCAGCGCCGCAGCGAGGATGGCATGGCTGCGTTCATCGCCCATAGCCACTGGCACGAAATCCATCTTCTCGCCGAGCGCCACGGCTTCCGGCCATTTGTCGAACAATGCGCCGATCTTCTCGGCTGTCAGGTCGCCGCCGGCCGTTTCCAGCAACGACGATGTCGCCGGGACGGTGCTCGGTACCGTCAGGAAAATGGACAACGGCGCCAGGCGCGCGTCCTCCAGCATCGCCTCGACGCCAGCAACGTCCATGACGTTGCCGATCTCGTGGCTGTCGCAGAAGAGGGTCGTGGTGCCATTGAGCAGCGCCGCCTCGGCATAGGCGCAGGCCGTCACCATCGAGGATTCGATGTGGATGTGCGGATCGACCAGGCCGGGGGCGACGATGCCGCCCCTGGCGTCATATATCCGGGCGCTGCCGCCCTTATAGGTGCCGGCCGGCTTCACGGCGGCGATCCGTCCTCCCGATAGCCAGATCTCGCGGCCTGGAAGAATGCGCTCCGAATAGGTCGACAACACGCGTGCGCCGGCAATGACCAGATCTGGATCGGCTCGCCCGGAAGCGACACCGGCCAGTCGCCGGGTCATGGACGAGAGCGGCTGGACGGAAAAGCGCGTGAGAGAGGTCATTCTGTTGCTAGCCTCATTCTCGTTGAATTTTGGGCGTCAATGGTAATCGGGGATGCCCGGCATGGTCATGAAGCCGGGAAGCGCGCGGAAGCGACGCGCCCAGCGGCGCAGCGCCGGATACTCGTCATGGTCGACGCCGAAATCGCGGCTCAGCGCAAAGGCCGGAAAAAGCGCGATGTCGGCGATGGTCGGGCGGTGCGCAGCGAACCATTCTTTTTTCTCGAAACCCCGCGCGGTCATATGGTCGTCCATGGCGCGGAGCGCTTGCGCGGCACCGGCACGCAGCGCAGCCTCGTCGCCGGCGGCGCCGAACATGGCATGGCGGCGCGCGGCGCCGGCAACGCCGAGATCGCCGGC
Organism: Mesorhizobium sp. M0701; assembly: GCF_040320365.1. Classification (NCBI taxonomy): domain Bacteria; kingdom Pseudomonadati; phylum Pseudomonadota; class Alphaproteobacteria; order Hyphomicrobiales; family Phyllobacteriaceae; genus Mesorhizobium; species Mesorhizobium sp. M0701. Next base: position 59,472 of record NZ_JAMYPO010000010.1, on the reverse strand, counting down.
CGCGAAGAAAAGCCACTGCATCACCTTGGCGAAATCCGAACCATCCGCCGGCAGCCATGCACCCGTTGAATCGTGGCTGCGCGCCAGATGGACAACGATGGACTCGGCGCCGAACATCGTCACCTCGTCGTCGCGGAGAATGGGCAGGCTGCCCGCCGGGTTCATGGCCAGGAATGGCGGCGTCTTCTGCTCCGCCCCCGGAAATGCATCGACTGCAACGGTCTGCCATTCCAGGCCGAGCATGGAAAGCGCCAGCCGCACCTTGTAGCAGTTTTCGTCCAGCTCGTAGTTGTAGAGCGTGATCCTCGCCATCATGCGGCCCGCGTCGTCGAGGTCGCGCCGGCACGCCCGGTCTCGAGGTGGTGGCGCAGTTCACTCGTCCAAGCGAAGAAATGCTCCTGTCCCTTGCCGGCATATTTTGCCGCCGGTCCGTCAATCACGACATGCAGGGCCGATCGTTTGCCGGTCAGTTCTTGCAGGCCAAGAAGCAGCGTCTCCTCGCCGACCTTCAGGCTGAACAGCGTCCCGCTCAGCGCCTTCAGATCAGCGAGGCCAGATCCTCCGGAGGAAGATGTGGGCGGCATGGCCTGCACGACATCGATCACCATCCCGGCGGAACAGTCGAGATACAGGCTGCGGACCGGCACCACCTCCTCTGGCAAGGCAGGCAGTTCAGGCAATGCTGCTGCCGGGTCCAGCGTCGTCCAGATCATGCCAGCCGCCTCGGCCGTGCTGTAGACCGACACGGTAATGGACGCCGGCACCCTGAGATCGGGGTGGGCCGGAATGTATCGGCACTGGCCGGCCGTGTCGTACTGCCAGCCGTGATAAAGGCAGGCGATATGGTCGCCGCGGACAAAACCGAAGCTCAGCTTCATGCCGCGATGCGGGCAGCGATCCTCCCACACATGCGCTGCGCCACTGTTGTCGCGCCACACCACCAGTTCGTTTCCGCCAAGGCGGATCCCGGCCGAACTGCCCGGCTCGATCGATCCCGACAGCGCCACTGGGTGCCATCCAGCCTGTATCGTCATCCTGCGTCTTCCTCTCTGGAATATCCCCGAATTTCGGCCCGTTCGCAGTCCATCACCAGACAGTCGATTGGTCCCAGGCTACATGCCATCTCGAAGGCATCGATGAGATCGGGCTGGCCCGAAACCTGGACGACAAAAAAATCGTCCGCGGCTTCGTGCACCAGCAGATCGAGATTGAGCCGAGCGGCACGCCTGTCGGCGAACTCGCTAAAGCTCGACGACACCAGTTGGCCGACGAAGCGCAGGCGCGTTGTTTGAGGCGGAGGCGCAAGGTTCTGCGCTTCCGGTAGGTGCTTCATGCCTATATTTCTCCCGGCCTGCACATTTTTTAAGCAGTTTTAGAATGTGTCTAGTTAGGCATCATTTTTTGGCTTGTGCAAGCCCCGTTTCCCTGACATCTGTTGCGTATCAGGTGATCGGACAGTTGGAAAAAGCCGCGATTATCGAACAACTCGGCAGCCGTCCGTCGCCCAACAAATCCAGGTGCGGCTTGGGATTGCCGGTCCGGGCGGGTGAGCGTCGATGTCGTTGTCAAGTTTCATTCAGCTTATACCCAAGGTCGAGTTGCACTTGCACCTCGAGGGTGCCGTCTCCACAGAGACATTCGCCGAGCTGGCGGCGCTGAACGCGGTGTCGCTGCCGGACGGCAGACCGACATCGGAGCTCTACAGCTACGGCAACCTGCTGGATTTCCTGAAGATTTACGATCTGGTTTGCGCCTCGATCAAGACTGCAGAGGATTTCTCTCGCATCACCTTCGAGGCCCTGGAGCGCTGTGCGAAGTCCGGCGCACGCTACGTCGAGCTGTTCTTCAGCCCGCATGCGCATCTTGCCCTCGGCGTGGCCTATTCGACTATGCTCGAAGGCATTCTCGACGGCTTTCACCGTGCGGGGGAGCGCTATGGACTTATGGCGAAGCTGATACCGGCCCATGCGAAGCCGCTCGGCGCGGCCGGTGGCGAGCGCTTCCTGGACATGGTTCTGGCCGAGCGCCCGGCAGAGGTAATCGGCATCGGCTTCGATTACGACGAACGCCCGAACCCACCGCCGATGTTTGCGCGCATCGTCGAGCGAGCGCGGGCTGCCGGGCTCAATGTCACCAACCATGCGGGCGAGGACGGCCCGGCGGGCTACGTCCGCGATACCGTCGACGTCCTCGGCCTGAGACGGATCGACCACGGCTACCACGTGGTCGACGACCCGGCGCTGATGGAACAGTGCAGGGAAATGGGCATCGTCTTCACCTGCTGTCCGAGCACGACGCTGGCCACCACTGTCTGGCGCGACCTTTCCGCGCCCGACCACGCGATCCGCCGCATGATCGAGGCCGGGCTTACCGTGACGATCCACTCCGACGATCCGCCCATGTTCGCCACGACGCTCGACCGCGAATACGCGCTGATCGCCGAAAATTTTGCGCTCGGGCCGCCGGCACTGAAGCGGATCGCGCTGGCTGGCCTGTCCGCAGCATGGCTCGACGACGACATCAAGCAGGCATGGCTGGCCGACTGGTCGGCAGAAATCGACCGCCTCATGGAAACCGAACTGTCTCTCCCGAACTGAACACAACACGGAACAAAGGACCGACGCATGATCGACCTGCGCAATCTCTCCCGCCGAGGCTTCCTCAACATGGGCGCCGCAGCCGGCGCCTCGCTGCTCCTGCCGAAATCCGGCCTTATCACGCCCGCCCATGCACAGACGCCGCTCGCCGCCGTCGCCGAGGAAAACGCTGTCATCGCCTTCGGCCACACCGGTCCGGTGACCGATGAAGGCTGGACCTGGAGCCACGACCAGGGCATGAAGGCCGTGCAGCAAGCGTTCCCGAAGCTGAAGACGCTGTTCGTCGAAAGCATCCCCTATTCGGCCGACGCGACCCGAACCTTCCGCCAGTTCGTCTCGGAAGGTGCCAACATGGTGTTTGCCACCTCCAACTATGGCGACTTCCTCTACGACGTGGCCAAGCGTTCGCCGGACGTCGCCTTCTATGAATGCGATGGACGCAACCCGCTCGAAAATCTCTCGACCTATTACCTCGCCCATTGGTACCCGACCTACGTCACCGGTGTCGCCGCGGGCCTGATGAGCAAGAGCGGCAAGCTCGGCTACGTCGCCTCCTTCCCTGTTCCGTCGGTCTTTTCCGGCACCAACGCCTTCCTGATGGGCGCCCGTTCGGTCAATCCCAACGCCACGGTGCAGACCATCGTCATCAACTCATGGTTCGATCCGCAGGCTGCCACCCAGGCCGGCACCGCCCTCATCGACAACGGCGCCGACCTTCTGTTCGGCATCATGGACGAAGCAGGCTATCTGCAGGTGGCCGAGCAGCGCGGCGCGAAGGCCGTCATGTGGAATACCGACATCCGCCGCTACGGGCCGAAGGCCTACGTCTCCTCGATCGCCATCGACTTCAAGAAATTCTATGTCGACCAGGTGCGCCTGCGCCTCGAAGGCAAGTGGACGCCCTCGCAGACCATCCTGCCGATGGGCGGCGGTATCGACCGCGATGCCTGGGGCGAGACGGTGCCCACCGAGGTCGCAAAGCAGGCCGATGCCGTGCGCGACAAGATTCTCGGCGGCTGGAGCCCGTTCGAGGGCGAGATCAAGGACACAAAGGGCAACGTCAAGGTGGCTGCCGGCCATCGCATGACCGAAGAGGAACTCTACAACTGGGATTGGTCGATCGAAGGCGTCAGCGGCCTCCAAGCGTGATCCCGAAAGATTGCAGAGTTTTCGGATAGACTATGCGGCAGAAGGCAAAGAGCTAAGCGGGATGAATGATTTTGTTCCAGTTCATCATGCTTCGAGCGAGCACCGCTACGGCGGCATGGAGGTGCCGTCCACCTCCCCGGGGCGTTACGAGCCTGGCTCCGGCGCACCGCCGCTCGTGCTGCTCAAGGGTATCAGCAAATATTTCCCCGGCGTCGTTGCCAACCAGGATGTCGACCTGGACGTGATGCCGGGGGAGATCCACGCCTTGCTCGGCGAGAATGGCGCCGGCAAGTCGACCTTGATGAACATCCTCACCGGCATCTATCAGCCGGATGCCGGTGAGATCGTCGTCGACGGCTATGCCAAACGTTTCGCATCTCCAGTCGATGCGATCTCCGCCGGTATTGGTATGGTCCACCAGCATTTCAAGCTGGTGACCGCCTTCACGGTCGCCGAGAATATTCATCTCGGCTGGTCCGAAACGCCCAAGCACATTGGCTCGTCGGTGCTCGAGGCGCGGACTGCCGCACTGGCCGAGAAGCTGAACCTCGCGGTACGGCCATCCGCGCGCGTCGCCGATCTTTCGACCGGCGAGCAGCAGCGCGTGGAAATCCTACGCGTGCTCGCGCGCAACGCTCGCGTTCTGATCCTCGACGAGCCGACTGCAGTGCTTACTCCGGCGGAAGCGCGCGAGCTCTTCAAGGCGCTCAAGCAGTTCGTGTCCCGGGGCAATGCGGTGGTCTTCATCAGCCACAAGCTCGACGAGGTCCTGGAGATATCCGACCGCATCACCGTGCTGCGCGGCGGCCGCAAGGTGGCCACCGAAAAGACTGCGGACTGCGGCGAGAAGATGCTGGCGCGCCTGATGGTTGGCCGTGAGATCGTGCTTAGCAATCTGCGTGCCAGGCAGCCAGGCGCGGCCGGCATCTCCGCCGAGCCGGTGCTCAGCCTCAAATCTGTCGTCGCGCGTGACGACGTGGGCAGCATCCTTCTCGACGAGGTTTCGCTCGACATCCATGCCGGCGAGATTCTCGGCATCGCCGGTGTGGCCGGCAACGGCCAGAAGGAGCTGACCCAGGCCGTCACCGGCTTACGGCTGATCCATTCCGGCCAGATACTGCTCGGCGGAAAGGACGTCACGACCGCCGGCGCGGTCGATTACGCGAAGTTCGGCGTCGGCCACATTCCCGAAGACCGGCTGCACAGCGGCCTGGCGCCGGCGCTTTCAATCACCGACAACGCCATAATCCGCGAATATGCGTCGGCGCCTGTTTCAAAGGGCTTCGCGTTCCGACCGCGCCTTGCGGCTGCTCTCGCGCGCACGATCGCCGAAGCGGCATCCGTTGCTGTGCCCGATTTCGGCATGCCCATGCGCAACCTTTCCGGCGGTAATCAGCAGCGCCTCGTCGCACGCCGCGAGATGCGCATCGCAAGCAAGGTTCTGATCGCCGCCTATCCGAGCCGCGGCCTCGATGTCGGAGCGATCAACACGATGATGCACTACCTCGTCGAATTGCGCGATGCCGGCGTCGGTGTGCTCTTCATTTCCGAGGAGCTGGAAGAGCTGTTCAACCTGTCGGATCGCATCGCCGTGATGTTCCATGGCAGGATCATGGGCGCGGTGGAGACTGCCTCCACCGACATCGAGGAAATCGGCCTGATGATGGGCGGGCAGATGCGGTCCAGTGCTGGCGCCCAGGCCGCTGCCGGGAAGCACTGACCTTGGCGATCAAGCTTCAGCGCGTTCCATCCGCGCAGCCCTCCGTTGCCTTTGCGGCACGTGCTCTGGCGATCGTGCTGGCGCTGGGGGTCACCGGCCTGGTTCTGGCCGCTCGCGGCAATGCTCCCGTCGAACTCGCCTGGGAGGTGCTCAGCTCGACTTTTGGCTCGAGCTTCGGGCTGGAAGACGTCGGACTTCTGGTCACTCCCCTGATCCTGACCGGCCTGTCGGTCTGGGTAGCGCTGAGAATCGGCGCCTGGAACATCGGCGCGGAGGGCCAATTCTATGCCGGCGCCTTCAGCGCCACGGCGGTCGCGCTGTTCATTCCCGGCCCGACCTGGCTGATCCTGCCTGTTATGTTCACCGCTGGCGCGCTCGGCGGGCTGCTCTGGATACTGGTGCCGACGCTGGCGCGCGCCTACGCCGATGTCAGCGAACTCATCACCACCCTGCTTCTGAATTTCGTGGCGACGCTGATGGTTTATTACGTCGCCACCGGCCCATGGCTCGACCCGAGCGGCCATGCGCTCGCGACCACCGCACGTCTGCCGCATGATGTGCCTGAATTCTGGGGTATCGTGCACTACGGTTTCCCGCTGGCGATCCTGCTCACCTTTGTCATCGCAGGACTGCTCAACTACACGCGCTGGGGCTACGAGGTAAGGATCGCTGGGTCGAATCCAAGCGCGGCGCTTTATGCGGGCATGCCGTTCCGCCGCCGCCTGATCGTCGTCCTGCTGATGTCGGGAGCGATCGCCGGCATCGCCGGTATGCTGGAAGTAGCTGGCACGGTGCATCGCCTGCAGGGCGGCATCTCCAACAATTTCGGCTATCTCGGCATCATGGTCGCGGTGCTGGCGCGCGGTTCCTCACTTGGCGTGCTCGCAGGCGCGGCTTTGATGGGCGTCATCCTGAATTCGGGCATCATCCTGCAGACGCAAGGCATCACCGTCTCGGCCGTGCTCGCCATCACCGGACTGATCCTGTTCTTCACGGCGATCGGCAACGAACTCGCTCACTACCGCATCACGCGGACCGAACCGGCCGCGAGCTGAGGAAACACCCATGGACATGATCGCCGGACTGATCCAGACCTCCATTCTCGCCGGCGGCGTGCTGGCGCTGGCGGCGCTGGGCGAGACGCTCTCCGAGCGCGCCGGCGTCGTCAATCTCGGCGTCGAAGGGCTTATGGCGCTCGGTGCAATCACTGGCATCGCGGTCGTCGTCGCCACGCCGCACCCTATGCTCGGCTTCGTTCTTGCGCTTGCCGTCGGGTTCGCTGTCGGCTGCGTCTTCGCTGTTGGCACCGTCGTCATCAAGGCGAACCAGGTGTTGTGCGGCCTGGCCCTGACGCTGATGGGCACCGGCATGGCCGCAACGATCGGTCGCGCCTATTCCGGCATGCCGGCGCCGGCGACCTTCGCGCCGATCGCTATTCCCTATCTTAGCGACATCCCGCTGCTCGGTCGCGCGATCTTCACGCAGAACATCCTTGTCTACCTGATCTACATCGTCCTGCCGGTTGTGCTGCACTACATCATGTTCCGCACGCGCCACGGGCTGAACATGCGCGCGGTGGGCGAAAACCCCGCGGCAGCCGACGCCGCCGGCATTTCGGTGCAAAGCATCCGCTTCTGGTATGTCGCCGCGGGCTCGGCGCTGGCGGCCGGCGCCGGCGCTTACCTCACGCTTGCCTTCGTTCCCTCCTGGTCGGAAGGCGTCGTGGCCGGCCGCGGCTGGATTGCGGTCTCTCTCGTCATCTTCGCAGGCTACCGGCCCCTCAACGCCGTGCTGGCCGCTCTGCTGTTCGGTCTTATCACCTCTCTCGGCTTCGTCGGCCAAGCACGCAACTGGCCGATCGCGGCGCCGATCCTGTCGATGCTGCCCTATCTCGGCACGATCACCCTGATCATCGTGCCGGTGCTTGCCTGGCAGCGCATGCGCCGGGTAATGGCCGCGCCGGCTGCTCTCGGCGAACCCTATTTCCGCGACATGCGTTGAGACCATCATGCCCCGCCTGCTTGTCAAGAACATCGATCTGCTCGCCACCTTCGATGGTACGCGCCGCGAGATTTCCGACGGCGCCTTGTTGATCGACGACAACGTCATCGAAGCGGTCGGCACCACCGCGGAACTCAGTGCCTCCAGTGCCGACGAGGTGCTCGACCTATCGGGCCATGTCGTCATGCCGGGCATGGTGAACACGCATCATCATATGTACCAGAACCTCACCCGTGTGATGGCTCAGAACGACGAGCTGCTTGTCTGGCTGAAGACGCTCTATCCGATCTGGGCCGAGCTCGACGACGATGCGATAGGCGTCTCGGCGCGCGTAGCGATGGCCGAGCTCATCCATTCGGGCTGCACGACCAGCTCCGATCACCTCTACATCTTGCCCAACAACTGCACGCTCGACGCGACGATCGGTGCGGCCCGCGATATCGGTCTGCGTTTCCACGCTGCGCGTGGAGCCATGTCGCGCGGCGAAAGCCAGGGCGGCTTGCCGCCGGATCGCTGCGTCGAAAAGGAAGAGGATATCCTGAAGGATGCCGAACGGCTGATCGGCGGCTATCACGACGCGTCGCGACATTCGATGAGCCGAATCATCCTGGCTCCTTGCTCGCCGTTCTCGGTGACTCCGGAGTTGATGCGCGATGCGGCATCGCTGGCGCGCAGCCACAAGGGCGTGAACCTGCATTCGCACCTTGCCGAAGAGCTTTTCGAGGAGAAGTACTGCCTCGAAATCTATGGCAAGCGGCCGGTCGAGTTCGCTGAATCCGTCGGCTGGCTCGGTGACGACGTCTGGTTCGCCCACTCGATTTTCATGACCAGCGACGAGATCGACCGCTTCGCCGAAACCGGCACCGGGGTCGCCCATTGCCCGTCGGCTAACATGCGCTGCGGCCAAGGCATCGCGAAGATCCGCGAGATGCTCGACAAGGGCGTGAAGGTCGGCCTTGGCGTCGACGGCTCGGCCTCGAACGAGACGTCGAACCTGTTCATGGAAGCGCGGCTGGCGCTGATGCTTCAGCGTGTCGCGCCGCACCACTACCTCTCCGAAAAGCCCGGCGGCCGCGGCGGTTTCGGCGGCACGCCGACGGCGCTGTCCGCGCGCGAGGCCCTCGAAATGGCGACGCGCGGCGGCGCTGCCCTGCTCGGCCGCAATGACATCGGCCATCTCGCGCCCGGCATGTGCGCCGACTTCATCGCGGTCAAACGCAGCCAACTCGGCCTTTCCGGGACCGAGCGCGACCCGCTCGCCGCGCTGGTGCTTTGCGGACCCTTCAAGGTCGACTATTCCTACATCAACGGCCGGCAGATTATCGCGAGAGGCGACTTCGCCTCTTTCGATGTCGAGGCGGCGATGGCCGACCACCGGGCTGTGATGGACCGCATCTATCGGCAGTGAGATAGCACAGGAAGGACGCAACAATGACCATTAAGCGAGCTGCGGAGCAGGCGGCCCTCGATCAATGGTATTGCATTGACGCGCTGAACGAGATTCCGGTTGGCACGATGGCGAACCGGCTTCTGGGCATCGATCTGTTGGTAGCCCGCGATACGGCAGGCGCGGTCAATGTGTCGCGTGCCGGCGACGGCAGCCAAGTCCCGGCCAGGGAACGCTACGGCTATCTATGGATCACGCTCGGCATGCCGGCAGGCGATGTGCTGTCGATCCCGGAGGCCTATGAGGACGACCGCCGGCCTGTCGTTTGCGGAGCGATCACGGTAAAGGCGTCCGGCCTGCGCATCGTCGAGAATTTCCTTGACATGGCGCATTTCCCCTTCGTCCATACCGACATATTGGGCGCCGAGCCGCACACGGAAGTGCGGCATTACACAACCGAAATCCGCCGCGACGTGGATGAGGTGTGGGCGACCAACTGCGAATTCTTCCAGCCGCAGGCAGCACTCTCGGCGACCGGCGGCATCATGACCCAATACATGTACCGGGTCGCCAATCCTTTCGCGGTGATGCTCTACAAGACCTGCCCCAACTCGGCCACCCGGTGGGACGTGATCTGTCTGTTCGTGCAGCCCCTCGATCCGGACCGCTGCCGCGCGCACCCCGTCATGTTCCTGATCGACGACGTATCGACCACGACCGAACTTCTGCAGTTCCAGCAGCTCATCTTCCTGCAGGACCGCATCATCCTGGAGAACCAACGGCCACTTCTTTTGCCGCTCGAGCCGCGCGCGGAAATCCCGACGCGGGCCGACGGCTCGTCGATCGCCTATCGCCGCTGGCTGAAGGAGAAGGGCATCACCTACGGCACGACGGCGCAAGCCGCATGAGCGGCAGCCCTTCCGATATTGTCATCGGCATCGACGGACGGGCAATCGCGCTCTGGCGCTTCGCGACGGCAGTGCGTAGCTGTTCTTCGGCGGAGGACAGGTGAGCGACCTGAGCGGCAAGACGCTTCTGGCCAGCGGCTTTCACGCGCCGGAGCGCGGGCTCGTGGAAGAGTTGCTCCATGCCCTGATCGCAATCGATCAATCAGGCATCATCGCCTCGGTGCTGCATCCGCATGATGCCGGCTATGACGAGGCGCTGGAGGCCGCGCGCCGGACCGGTTCGCTGGCGACCTTGCCGGCGCAGAGTTATCTGCTGCCCGGCTTCGTCGATCTTCACGTGCACGCGCCGCAATATCCGCAGCTCGGCAGGGCGCTGGACGTGCCGCTCGAGGCCTGGCTCCACAAACACACGTTTCCCCTGGAGGCGCGCTACGCCGATCTCGCCTTCGCGCGGCGCAGCTACGGCCTGCTGGTCGACGACCTGATCGCTAATGGCACGACCACAGCGCTCTACTTCGCAACCATCCACCAGGACGCGACAAGGCTGCTCGTCGACATTTGCCTCGAACGGGGGCAACGTGCGCTGGTCGGCAAAGTGGCGATGGACAATCCCGACGAGTGCCCGGCCTACTATCGCGATACCTCGGCGGACGCGGCCATCGATGGCACGCGCGCTCTGATCGACTACGTGCATGGGCATCCGGACAATGCCACGGGACGGGTAAAGCCGGTCATTACGCCGCGCTTCATCCCCTCCTGTACCGACGCCGCCCTCAAAGGGCTCGGCACGCTTGCGCAGGAATGCGGCTGCCATGTGCAGACGCATTGCTCGGAGAGCGACTGGGCGCATGGCTACGTGCTGCAGCGCCACGGGATCAGCGACACGTCTAGCCTTGATCGCTTTGGCCTGCTGCGCGCCGGCAGCGTGCTCGCGCACGCCAATTTCATTACGCTTGCCGACATGGAGACGATCCGCGTGCGCAAGGCGGCCGTGGCGCACTGCGCCGTCTCCAACGCCTACTTCGCAGGCGCCGTGTTCCCGTTGAGGGCGGCCCTCGAGAAGGGTGTCAAGGTCGGGCTCGGCACCGACATTTCCGGGGGACCGAGCGCCTCGATGTTCGATGCGATGCGCGCGACGGTCATGTCGTCGCGCATGCTGGAAACCGGCACCGACCCGGCGCTAGCGGCCGAGACGCGCGGCACGGCCGGAACAGCACGCGTCGACTTTCGCGAGTCCTTCCACCTGGCGACGGCAGGCGGTGGCGCGGCACTCGGCTTGCCTGTGGGGCGATTCTCGCCTGGCTACCATTTCGATGCGATCCTGGTCGACACCGCCGCGCCCAGAATTCACCTGTGGGACGAACTCGACGACGGCGACGGCATCCTTCAGAAGATCGTCTACTTCGCTTCCAGGGCCAACATCGCGTCGGTCTGGGTCGGCGGGAGAGCTGTTCTCGCCTAAGCGGACGGGAGGCTGTGCCGAGAACCAGGAATCTTCCCGTGTTATTCCTTACGGTCGGGGCACGTCATGGATTTTGATCAGTATTCGCCGACGTCGATGACAGCCTGGGCAAAGGCTTGCGGGGCTTCTTGAGGCAAGTTGTGGCCGATACCGCCGGTGATGATCCGGTGCGTGTATCTGCCCGAGAATTTCTTGGCGTAGGAACTGCTGTCGGGATGGGGTGCGCCATTGGCATCACCCTCAAGGGTAATGGTCGGCACTGTGATCACGGGAGCTTCGGCCAGCCGGTTTTCCAGACCGTCATATTCAGGCTCGCCCTGTGCCAGGCCGAGCCTCCAGCGGTAATTGTGAATGACGATGCTGACGTGATCCGGGTTGTCCAGTGCTGCGGCGCTGCGCTGGAAGATGTCATCGTCGAAATTCCACTGCGGCGAAGCGAGTTGCCAGATGAGTTTGGCGAAATCGCGCGTGTATTTCTCGTAGCCGGCGCGGCCGCGATCCGTGGCGAAGTAATACTGATACCACCATTGAAGTTCCGCCTCCGGTGCCAGCGGCACCATGCCGACCTGCTGATTTCCGATGAGATAGCCGCTCACCGAGACGATCGCCTTGCAACGCTCAGGCCAGAGCGCGGCAACGACATTGGCCGTTCGAGCGCCCCAGTCGCAGCCGGCGATCGTGGCCTTTTCGATCCCCAGCGCATCCATCAGGGCCATCGTATCCGCGGCGAGCGCCGACTGCTGGCCGTTGCGCATCGTCTCGTCCGACAGGAAGCGCGTAGTGCCGTAGCCGCGCAGGTAGGGCACAATCACGCGGTACCCCTTTGCGGCAAGCAGAGGAGCGACATCGGCGTAGGTGTGAATGTCATAGGGCCAGCCATGAAGCAGGATCACTGGGGCACCTTCGGCAGGCCCCAGCTCCGCATATCCGACGCTCAGCTTTCCGGCATTGACCTGCCCGAGCGAGCCGAATGATTTCTGCGTGGCTTGCGTAGCAGATGCCCTCGCCTCGACCGTCCTAGCCGCTGCCGGCGCGCTCAAGCCGAGTTCGGTGGCGGCGAACGTCATTGCTGTCGCACCGACAATGCGCCGGCGGCGATGATCGACCGTGTCGGGAGCCTTACTCGCATTCATGATGAAGCCTCTATGATGACCAACAAGCGGGAACGACTAGACCGCCCGCATCGGCCGACAGGAAATATTGCGCTTATTTCGACGGTGACTGCGGCGAATCCAGTATTGCAACCACTCGGCCAGGGGGCAGTGCGGCGAGCTCTGACAGAATGTCGGTCAGGTCAAGCGTTTCCTCGATTTCCCTCCTCAGAAATTCGAGACGTAGGCCATCCCCACGCTTGGAAGCGGCTGGATGTAGCGTCCGCAGAAACGGCAGCATGAGAATGACTCCTGATCTTCTGTTTGGGCGAGAGGATATGTTGCGTCTGATCTTATGCTCGGAGTCGCCCTCGGCTTTAGACGAGGCCCTCACGATCCATTGCGATGCGCACGGCCGGCCGGGCAGCCATTCGGACGCGAAGGGCTTGCAAAGGCGCGGGAACAGGGACGTGGAAGCGGGCCGCCCAAAGCAGCATCACGAAAAGATAAAAATCCGCGACGCTGGGTTTGTCGCCGAACAGATAGTCGGTCTCGAGCCCGTCAGCGAAGAACTCGAGTTGGCTCGTAATCGTCGCGCTCGCCTTGGCCTTTTCGGGATCGCTGCTTTGGTGCCACATCGGCTTGAAGCTTCGGTGTATTTCAGTTGAGACGTAGGTCAGCGCTTCGAGAAGGCGGGTACGGCCCAACGGCCCCGCCACTCCCAGTGGCGGGTATTGCGACGCAATCCAGTCGAGGACGGCGATATTTTCCGTCAGCGTTTCGCCGCTATCCAGCACGAGGGCTGGAACGTAGCCCTTGCGCGTGACGGTAGTGAAATCATCCCCGGAGCCTGTTCGTTTGGTCTTGAGGTTCACACTTTCGCGCTCGAAGGAAACACCGGCCTCTTCCAGAGCGATGTGGTTCGCCAGGCTGCAGGCGAGAGGGCTGTAGTAGAGTTTCACCGCTTTTCCCTTCTCTGAACCCGATTGAATCGCGCTGGTCGTCGCCGGGCGGCAAACCGGCCACGCGAGACAACCGCTCCAAGAACTCGCACTTGGCGGGGACGACGACTACGACACCGACAGCTAGACGTGCCTATGCCGAGGTATGGTCGGCTGAAGTTCGGGATCGCCGTGCGCAATGCCGGGGCGTATGCCAGCTCAGTGGCCAACGGTTATCTGGAGGAATCCAGAACCTTCCATGATGGCATCGCAAGGCCAGCCAATCCTTCGCTCAGGAAATCCTAAACGAAAGTATTGGACGCACGTGCCGTTGGCACGATGGCTCACATCCGGCCACGGCCGGCATATTTCACGCGACGTGAGCAGACTGGAAAGGCGAAAGCCGTGGCCTGCTTTTGCTCGATTGCCACCAACGCGATGACGCAGCTTCCAGCAATAGGAGTCGCCATCATGGCCGACCTTTCCGAAACCCCCACAGCCGAGCACACATTGCGCGTGGAAGCGCCCGCCGCGATCGAGGTCGACGTCTCCTCGTTGACGCCGGGAACGTCGCTGATCGTCGACTGGCACGGCAAGCCGGTGGTTGTACGCAACCGCACCGAAAAAGAGAGGAAGGACGGCCAGGCAGTCAGTCTCGCCGAGCTCAAGGATCCAATTGCCCGCAACGCCAACCTGCCGGCCGATGCGCCGGCAACCGACGCCAATCGAACTATGCCGGGCAAGGAAGCCTGGGTGGTGATGGTCCAGGTCTGCACACATCTCGGCTGCATCCCGCATGGTCAGGAAGGCGATTTCGACGGCTGGTTCTGCCCCTGCCATGGTTCGCAATACGACACCGCCGGCCGCATCCGGAAGGGACCGGCACCCGAGAACATGGCGGTACCGGTGTTCCAATTCGTTTCCGACACCAAGATCCGTATCGGCTGAGGCGAGCGCATTTCGATGAGCGGCGACAAACACTCGACCTATACGCCCAAAACCAGAATCGAACGTTGGTTCGATGCCCGCCTGCCGCTGCCGCGGCTGGTGCACGACAGCTTCATTGTCTATCCGGTGCCGCGCAACCTGAACTACGCCTATACGTTCGGCGGCATTCTCACGATCATGCTGGTTTCACAGATCCTGACCGGCATCGTGCTGGCGATGCATTACGCTCCTGATACGGGGCTGGCCTTCAACTCGGTCGAGCAGATCATGCGCGACGTGAATTCGGGCTGGCTGCTGCGCTATCTCCATTCCAACGGCGCGTCGTTCTTCTTCATTGCCGTCTACATCCACATCTGCCGCGGACTCTACTATGGTTCGTACAAGGCGCCGCGGGAGCTGCTGTGGGTGCTCGGTTGCACCAATCTCCTGCTGATGATGGCGACGGCCTTCATGGGTTACGTGCTGCCTTGGGGGCAGATGTCGTTCTGGGGCGCTACTGTCATCACCAGCTTCTTCACCGCAGTCCCACTGATCGGCGACTGGCTCCAGCAGCTTTTGCTCGGCGGCTTCGCGGTCGATAATCCGACGCTGAACCGCTTCTTTGCGCTGCATTACCTGCTGCCATTTGTGCTTGCGGGTGTGGTGACCTTGCACATATGGGCGCTTCACGTCGTCGGCCAGAACAATCCGACCGGCATCGAGGTCAAATCGAAAACTGATGTCGTGGACTTCACGCCCTATGCAACCGTCAAAGATGCCTTCGGCATCCTCGTGTTCCTGTTCTTCTTCGCCTATTTCGTTTTCTACCTGCCGAACTACCTCGGCCATCCCGACAATAGCAGCATCGCCAATCCGCTGAAGACGCCGGCCCACATCGTCCCGGAATGGTACTTCCTGCCGTTTTACGCGATCCTGCGGGCCATCACCTTCAATATCGGGCCTATCGATTCCAAGCTCGGCGGCGTGCTCGCGATGTTCGGCTCGATCGCCGTGCTGTTCCTGGTGCCGTGGCTCGACACCTCGAAGGTGCGCTCGGCGGTCTATCGGCCCTGGTACAGGGTGCTCTTCTGGCTGTTCGTTGCCAATGCCCTCTTTCTCGGCTGGCTCGGCTCCCGGCCGGCGGAAGGCGCATACGTCGTCATGTCCCAACTAGCGACGCTTTACTATTTTGCGTTCTTCATCATCGCGATGCCGGTGCTCGGGCTGATCGAAAAGCCGCGACGGCTGCCGAATTCGATCACCGAAGCAGTTCTCGAAAAAGACAAGGCCAGCGGCAGAGGCCCGATCGCCGGGCCGGAGACCAAACGTTGAACTGCCATGGCGGTGATCGTTCATGAACTGGTGGAACTCTCCTCTGGTCTACATCGTGTTGCTCGGCCTCGCCGGGATCGTCGTTTGGACCCTCATCCCCAGCCGCTTCGCCAATGCGAAGCTGGTCGTCCAACTCGGCTTTTTCCTCGCGATGTCGGCCATGGTTCTCCACCTGCGCGTCGTGCCATACGAGGCCGCAGGAGACAACGAGACAACCGGAGGAGCGATCCTCATCGGCTCGGTGAAGCTGCTCTGGTGGGTTCACCTTGCCTGGGCGCTGATCGGATTTGTCCGTATCTATCTCGTCTTCGAGCGACAGCCGCGCGAGGCACGTCTCCTGCAGGACGTCGTGGTCGGTGTCGTCTACGCTGGAATGTTCCTGTCGATCCTGGCGTTTGTCTTTGCAGTGCCGGTCGGAACGCTCATTGCCACGTCGGGCGTCTTTGCCGTCATCCTGGGACTGGCGCTCCAGAATACGCTTGGTGACGTATTTTCGGCGATCGCGCTAAACCTCGGCCGCCCTTACGTGCTTGGAAACTGGATCATTCTGGGCGACGGAACCGAAGGCCGCGTTGTCGAGACCAATTGGCGGTCGACCCAACTTTTGACCCCGACACACAATGTCGTGGCGCTGCCAAACAGCCTTCTCGCCAAGATCGGGGTAACAAATCTAAGCGGTCCGGACGAGAGCCATGGACTTGCCGTAACCGTCAAGGTGGCGCCAACGAAGACGCCGGCGATCATCGTAGACCTCATGCGCACTGTCTTGCTGAGCTGCAATTCAATCCTCCAGGAGCCTTCGCCTTCGGTCACCATCAGAAGCCTGGATGCCGCAGCTATCGAGATCGAGTTGTTTTTTCGCGTCGCAATCATCGACCAGCGAAGTGCCGCTCGGAACGAAATCTTCGATCTCATTTATCGCCATTCAAAGTCGACCGGCATGCTGCTGGCGGAGCCATTTTCGGGCTCGATTGCCATGACCAACCGGCCGGGCCACGAGACGGCGGCCTCCCAAGGCTTCACCCCGATCGAACTCATCAATTCCATACCGGTATTCTCGGCGCTAACGGATACCGAGCAGGAGTCGCTCGCCAAAGCGGCCTCGGTTCGCACCTACCATAAGGGCGAGATCATCGCACGACAGGGAGAGATGCTGCCGTCGCTCATGATCGTACGGACGGGAGTCATCGTCCGGCAAATTGGCGAGGGCGATGATCAACTGCAGGAGATCGGCCGGCTTGCACCTGGCGATTTCTTCGGCGAGACCGGCTTGCTCGCCGGCATTGGCGAGATGTCAAGTTTGCGGGCAATGACCCCTGTCACGGTTTACGAGATAGACCAGGAAAGCTTTGCGCCGCTGCTGCACGACAGGCTCGAAATGGCCGAAGATCTTGCCGCGACCCTGTCGATGAGGGTGTCGGCTTTTAATGAAAGCGGCATCGCCGAACAGCACCACGCGAACTCCAAATTCGCGCTCCTCAAAGCCATTCAGACAGTCTTTCGCGCCGCTCCGTTCAAGCGCGTTCGAGCACCTGGCTGATAAGGCATGCAGAAGGGCAGAGATCCATGACCATCCGCCAAAGCGATATCACAGGCATCGATACACTCATCCAGCCGGCTATCCGTGATTTTGCGGACGGACTGAAGATAAGGCGCGTATTGCCGTCCTCGAATCGCCTGATGATCGGGCCCTTCATCCTGTTCGACCATTTCGGCCCCGCTATGTTCGACGCAGGTCACGGTTTCGATATGGGACCACATCCGCATATCGGCGTTGCGGCCGTGACCTACCTGATCGATGGCGAGATCGTCCATCGCGACAATTTGGGGTAAAGTGCAGACCATCCGGCCTGGCGAGGCCAACTGGATGACGGCCGGTCGGGCATCGTCCA
Organism: Mesorhizobium sp. M0701; assembly: GCF_040320365.1. Classification (NCBI taxonomy): domain Bacteria; kingdom Pseudomonadati; phylum Pseudomonadota; class Alphaproteobacteria; order Hyphomicrobiales; family Phyllobacteriaceae; genus Mesorhizobium; species Mesorhizobium sp. M0701. Next base: position 42,065 of record NZ_JAMYPO010000010.1, on the reverse strand, counting down.
TTCCGAGCGCACGCCACCGGACGTTCTCCGACATGGTCTATGCCGAAATTGTGCTCACGAGCGGTGCGCGCTACCAGGTGAAACCCGAACACCGTGAGCGTGCGATCTACATCGTCGCCGGTGAGGTTGGAATGTCGGCCAGCTCGGTACGTTTCATGAGGCCGAATTAGTAGCTCTGGCGCCCGGCGCTGAGATTGTGCTCCAGGCGCCTGCCTTCCATGCGGCGAGACTGATGCTGATAGGAGGGGAGCCCCTGGCCGAGCCACGTCATATCTATTGGAACTTCGTCTCCTCTTCAGCCGATCGAGCAGGCAAAGGCGGATTGGCGCGAACGCCGCTTCCCCGGCGTGCCGGGAGAGCACGAACTCATGCCTCTGCCGGCTGGCAGCATGTGAGGGATAAGGCAGCGGATGGTGACCTCAGCGCCGCGACAGCTTGACGCCGGGTGGCGCAGGCAGACCACTACGACATCAGGTAGAGATCGTTCATCGTTTCCTCATCGAGCAAACCGTCGAACCAGACGTCGAAGATTGTCTCGAGCAGGAACTCGTCATTGCTTGCTTCGGAAAACAGCGTCAGGGACGCGTGCAACTTCTTCGCATCAACCTCACCGAAGACAGCGCGAGCGCTCAGGCCGGAGAGCCGCTGCAGGGTGCCAACGCATTCCCGATAACGGCCTCCAAGGATCGGAAATGACAGATAAGCGCTGGCTTCGTCGAGCGATGTGATTGCATATGGCTCAGGCGCTGCACCACTTCGCCTTGTGGCCAACCTCGGGAAGATGAACTCCATATAGGGAGTGCACATCATCCCTCGACGTAGAATGGCCAGCGCGTCGTCGTAGACCGGATCCTGTGCGCTGACGAACCTCTGCAAATCATACTCGTCAGGCATTTGGATAGATCCTTGGGAAACCCTCAACATTGGTGCCCTGACTAGCCGTCGACGACATCTGCATAGTCCGGGTGCTTGGCGAAAAAGCGGCTCATGAAGGGACATTTCAAGATCGCTTTACGGCCGGTTTTGCGGAGCAGTTCGAAGGTCCCTTGGGCCAATCGCGACGCGATCCCTTGTCCGGAAAATTCCGACGGGACTTCGGTGTGTATCAGCGCGACCTTCCCGCCCTCGAGCCGATAGTAGGCCGCCGCAAACATATCGCCGGCGATCGGCAGCTCGAAACGGCGCTGTTGGACGTTTTCAACGAGTTGTGCATCCATCTCTATCTCTCGATTGTATGTCACGTCTGTCACCGGAGGGAGATTGGCCGACCGCTATCGCATCGCCGGCAATCGCAGGGTGACGGTCGTGCCTGCCCCGAGCGTGCTCTGAAGGTCGATGCTTCCGCCTGACTGCTCGACAAAGCGCTTCACCATCGGCAAACCGACGCCGCCGAGGCCTTCGCTTTTGGTGGTGAAGAACGGATCGAAGGCGCAGACCATTGTCTCGCAGGTCATCCCGATACCGTTGTCCGCGACGCGGATGTCTACCTGACCGGCGGCAGAGTTTTCAGAGGCCAAGCCGGCATCGATCGAGATGAAACCGCCGTCAGGCATTGCATCGCGCGCGTTGAACAGAAGATTCAGAACCGCATTTTGCAATCCAAAGCGATCGCATCTCACCAAAGGCAGGTCGGATCCAACCCGAAGCTCAAGACCGAAATTGGCATCCAAGGCGCTCCGTACGAGGGTTTCGATCTCAGCCAGGCAAGCACCTACGTTTGTGTATTCGATTTCCGCGTGGCTCTCTCGGGCCAGGCTGATGGTTTGCCGGACAAGGCCACCAGCCCGCTCCAAAGCCGTTTTGGCGCCGGCTATTACAGGCCCGAGCGCCGGAGCCGCTTGGATGCTCGGATCGCGGGCCAGGTGGTTCAACGCCGACGAGGCGACCTGAATGAGATTGCCCAGGTCATGGACGATGCCGGCCGTCGACATTTGCACGGACATACCACTTCCAGGGCCATCGGGCGGGCCGTCGAAGACATCTTCTTTTATGTCCGGACGAAACATTTCGTTCCCCGCTGGCTAAGTCGGCACCTATTGGCTTCAACACGCTATAATTTATGGCTTTTATTTTCCATTATATCTAAGCAGTCGCCGATACATACTTCCGTATATTCAATCGCGAGACGATGCTCTATTGATAGCCGATCCCGCTGATGTAGTTGGCAAGCAGCCGTTCCTGCAGTTCCTCTTGTTTGAAGAGCGCCTTCATCGCATCACGGATATCGAGGACGCCTAGCGGTTTCGAGTCGGCCCCGAGCACCGGCACATTCTGAAGGCCTTGCGCGGCCATGGTCTGCCAGACTGAATGAAGGTCGTCATCGGGACCACAGGACACGATGGACCTGCTCATCAAAGCCGCAATCGGCGCTTCTGTTGGCCCTGAATTCGCCAGATGGCGGACAAGGTCGGACTTGCTCAGCACGCCTGCCGCCTCCCCACTTCCGTGGCACACCACGACCAGGCCTATTGCGGGCCTGGAAAGTGAGAGTGCCGCACTGCGGAGTGGAGCGTCGACATCGACCACCATGAGACGGGCCGATATTACTGGATGCAGACTGTCAATTCGCATGACGCCCTCCTGAGAGCGCCTCGCGGCCGCGGCCGCGGGGCTGGGATCGGTTCCAGTGTTGGTCGCCGAGCTCGGCGCCTTCGTCCGGTCGGTCAGAATGGCGCGCAAACAAGCGCCATTCTGACCCATTCCAAAGATTAGCTCAGTGCTGCTTTGCTCAGGCCAAACTTCGCATCGCCCGAGCCCGGGACGGGTTTGAAGCCGATGTTCAGACGGTTCCAAGAGTTGACCGCCATGACAACGAAGGTCAGATCGGAGATTTCCTTCTCGGAAAGCTGCGACCTGACCCGATCGTAGATCTCGTCGGGGACACCCTGCTCGGGCAGCTTGGTCAAGACTTCCGTCCATGCCAAGGCTGCGCGCTCGCGAGGAACGAACAAGGTCGAATCCCGCCAGGCTGCCAGGTGGTAAAGGCGCAGTTCGCGCTCGCCATGGATCTTCGCCTGTTTGACGTGCATATCGAGGCAGAAGGTGCACCCGTTCAGCTGCGCGGCTCGGACTGCAACAAGGTCGCGGATTGGCTCTTCGATCGACCCCTCTCGCGTCGCACCAAGAAATTCAATAAATTTCTTCAGAAGTTCCGGCGACTGCTCGGCATAACTCGCGCGTTGGGCGACGGCTTTTCCTTTCGGAGCGACCGGTGGCGCTGCAATATTCATTACTTATCTCCTTGAGGTGTTTTCAATCCATTGCAGCGTAAGGATGACCGGTGAGACGAACTGTTGCTATCGTGCCGATGATATGTATTGCCACTCGATTGGGTTGGGGCGCCTAAACCGAAGTATAGGAGGTGGAAATTGGCACCTGACCGCTGCCCCCGGCAATTCGCTTTGGCGCAGGCATGCGACGGGCGCACAGCGTTTGGGTCACTTGAAGGGCGAGGCTGAACCGACCGGTGTCGATAGAACCTGGATCGAAACGGCGTTCACTCTTCGAAGGGAGCGTTCATCACAAGATCAACTGCCGAAGTCGCCTTGTAACCTGAAACAAAGCGCTCGCCGAAGTCCCGGGCAAAGTTGTCGTAGGTGGTTTCGGGCCTGATCTCGGCGATATGGCAAAAGCATCGCGTCATCCGCCGCTTCATCCCGAGGCGCGGAAATTCGCCAACGATCTTTGCAATCTCGGCTGACGAAACGAGGCTGTATTGCAAGCCGACGACATCGAGGCAGATGCCGGCTGTGCACAGCGCCACCTCAGCCTCCTTGTAGAGGCCGATCGACGGCGTCGAGTTGAGGGCGACGCTGTCCCAGATCAATTGGGCGCGCCGCTCGTCGAAGCCGCCTTCCCGAACGAAGGCGCGGGCGAGATCGGCGCCTTCCACTTCGAAACGGCGCGGCCCGGCGAAGTCCTCATTGAGCGTGACGTCATGCAACAGGGTTGCAACCGCAACAACCTCCGCGTCGTGCTGGATATTCTGAATCTGTCCGATCCGGGCCGCGAAAAGCCAGGATCGGACCACGTGGTTGAACAGGTAGGGTTCACATCGAGCGCGGGCATGTTCGATCGCTCGGCCAACAAGCGGAGTAGTGTGCGGATGGCGATCGAATTCATGTCACTGACCGTCCCTTCGCGTACGCCCCGATGGTCCCGGGGGCTACGATTTCATTTCGCGTTCGTCGTCAGTTCCGTCTCGCTGGTGTCGACGACGAAAATAGCAAGCAGACGAGCGCCTTCCGTCTTGCTGGCGTTTTCGCTGACGGCATGACGGTCGCCAGGGAATTCCGAAAAACTCTCGCCGGCGCGATAAGTCTTCACCGGCCCGTCGTTGACCTGGCTTCGGATCGCCCCCTCCAGGACCGTGGCATAGATGAACGCGGATTTGGGATGGGTGTGAGCCGGTGACGTACCCCCAGGCGCGTACTCGACGAGCACAGCTTTCATGCTCTTGCCGGGCACGTTTGGAAGAGCCTGGTCGTAGACAAGCTTCACGCTGGCGGCGTCATTGGCCATTGCTGCGGTGACGGAAGCGGAGGTGAGCGCGGCGCAGAGAAGTGTTTTGATCATGTCTGGTCTCCTTGTTGTGCGAATGGCGGGCCTATCCGATGATTACTTACTTCGGTGGTGTGTATCGGCTGAGCCAATCATCGAAACGCACGGCGCCGATGCGCGCGTTCTCGCCGGGCACCAGCGTTCGATCGTCGATTGCCACTTGGCCGTAGTAGAGCGCGCCGGGATCCGGGACGACTTTGCGCGGGTCGTTGGTGGCCTTCAGGAAGCGCTCGACAAGTTCGCTCATGCGAACACGCTCCGGGCCGGCAATTTCGATCATGCCGTTCAACGGCGCGGCAAGCGCGACGTCCGCCATCGCATCGGCAACATTATCAGCCGCCATGGGTTGGAAGTAGGCCGGCGACATATGAATGGTATCCCCGACGGCGCCCGTGTTTGCGATGGCGGCGGTGAATTCGAAGAATTGAGTGGCGTGAACGATGGTGTAGGGAATTCCGGACTCCCTGATCAGCTTTTCCTGAAGCAACTTGCCGCGGAAATAGCCCATGCCCTGCAGCCGGTCGGTACCGACGACCGACAGCGCCACGTGATGACGGACGCCGGCGGCCGTTTCGGCAGCAAAAAGATTACGCCCGGATGCCTCGAAGAACTCCAGGGCAGCCTTTTCCTCGAACGACGGCGAGTTCGCGAGGTCGACGACGACCTGCGCACCGGCAAGCGCGGCCGCCAGACCCTCTCCCGTAACGGTGTTGACGCCCGAATTCGGCGACGCCGCAAGCACGTCGTGTCCTTTGTTTCGCAGTCTCTCCACGGTCTTTGAACCGATCAGCCCGGTTCCGCCGATGACGACGATCTTCATGTCTAGTCTCCTGGTGTTGCGTGTCTATTTTCGTTGCTAGATCGGATGCTGGGCGTTTCCGGCCTGCTACTGACTGACCGATGCAGCAGCATCCTCGATGAGTGACGTGACCTCGTCGGGATGCGAAACCATGAGCGCATGGGACGCACCCTCGATGACGACGGTCTTTACCGCGTGCGCACGCTTGGCCATGAAGCTCATGACGGCTGCCGGGATGTTGCGGTCATCCGAGCCGTAGATCATGTAGGACGGCAGCGTCTTCCATGAGGCGACGCCCGAGGCTTCAGCCAGAGCCGCCTGCGCAACAGGGCGTTGAGTGGCAGCCATCAGCAAAGTCTGCTCTTGCGGAACGTCGGCGGCGAACTGGGCGCGGAACTTGGCCGGCTCGATGAAGAGGTCTTGTCCGCCGTCCGGCAACGCGACGGGAGCAAGCGCGCTCCCCAAGGTGCTGCCGGGAAACATGCTGGACAACGTAAGGCTCGATTCGCCGGTATCCGGCGCGAAACCCGCCACGTAGACCAATGCCTTCACATTGGGATTGCCATTGGCGGCCTCGGTGATGACAGGCCCGCCGTAGGAATGCCCCACCAGCACGACCGGCCCGGAAACCGACCGGATGATGGCTGAGACTGCTTTCGCATCGCTGGCAACGCCGCGGAGCGGATTAGCCGCGGCTATCGCTACATAACCGTCTTTGCTGAGCTTGGTGATGACTGCATCCCAGCTCGACGATTCCGCGAAGGCGCCGTGCACCAGTACGATCGTCGGCTTGGGCTGAGAATTCGCGGCCTGCGCCATCCCGCCGCCCGACGCGGCAAGCGCTGCGGTGAGGGCCAGGACTCGAGTTATGTTTCGCATTTGCTTTCTCCCGTGTCGCCTGTGGTGACCAATGCTCAGGAGCATGCGCCGACGCGGCCCGCCAACCTATTGTGCGGAAGGGTCTGTCATACAATGCCAAGGTGCAGGGTAGGTCACCAAGGAGATCAGGTGCCCTGCAGCATGATTGAGGTATCTATGCGGGGTGTGCATTGTCGGCGGTCGCCGGAACAGACACTGAGGGCGCGCCGCAAAGCCTCCTCTCGTCAACGACATAGTCCCTGGCCTTCGGCCTGAATCGCCCAATGCCTTCGTATGGATCAAACAGCCGGACCGTCTGATCGTGTCGCTGCGTCACGACATTTATATTTGTATGGGTGAATATCATCCAAGCCATCAATGGAGTTACTGAAATGAAAATGACAGTCCTTGCTGTCGCCGTGCTTGTTATTACAGCAGGAAGCGCCACTGCCGGAAGCGACCACTATGGATCAAACGGATCCCAGCAGCCTGCGACTGCCTCTTACAACATGTATACATCCTCGATCAAAAAAATGAACAATGATATCGGGGTGCCGAAAACCGTACGCAAGCCGACTGTTCCCAACGATGAATATGGCCAGGGCATCTGGGGTCACTGATCCCGACCTACAGAAAAATTTGAAGGACCGGGGCGTGACCTCGGTCCATCCGCCGTATCGGCGAGCCGGCTTCTCTCTTGCGCGTCGATCCCTGCAATGCGACTTGCCATTTACGTGGCTCAATTTGCACCACGTCGACAAAACGTCTCGCCTCCGACCTATTTGGCGGGATTCGTGCGGCAGCTTCCCGGAAAATCGTCGTGAGGAAGACCGATTGTTCCGGCGTTATTCGCCAGTCTATTGGCGCGACATCGCAGTCGTGGCTCAGAGCACTGCCATCCCGCCGTCGACCCGCAGATTGATGCCCGTGACGAAACTGCTCGCGTCCGAGGCAAGGAACAGAGCAGCTTTTGCCAGCTCTTCCGGCTGCCCCATCCGGCCCAGGGGTATTGCCTCCGCCATCGCCTTTTCAAACAGCCCGCGCTGCTCAAACGGTACGCCTAGCTTATCGAGAATAGCCGTATCCACCGGACCTGGGCTGAGCACGTTGACCCGGATGCCGCGAGACTTCAGTTCGATCGCCCAAGCGCGCGCAAAGGCATTTATGGCCGCCTTCGAGCCCGCGTAAACAGCATGACCGTCCAGAACCTTCTCGCTGGCCAGCGAGCCTGTGAGGATGATTGCGCCGCCATTCCGCATGACCGGAATCAGCTTCTGGACGCCGAAGAAGACGCCTCGCGTGTTGACGGCAAATTGCGCATCATATTCTGCCTCGGAGACGTCGGCCGAGTGCGTGATGGTGTTTATGCCGGCGTTCGCCATATAGATGTCGAGCGCCCCGAACCTCTGGCGGATCTGTTGCGCTACCTCGTCATGGTGCGACACGTCGGCCACATTTCCCTGAATGCCCAGCGCGCCTGCCCCGATCTGTGCGACCGCTTCCTCGACCGCCTGCCGCCGGCGGCCGGTAATGACGACTTGCGCGCCCTCGGCCGCAAAGATTTTTGCAGCCGATAGTCCGATCCCGCTGTTTCCGCCGGTGACCACCGCGATCTTGCCCGAGAGTGCGCCCATTTCGTTCCTGCCTTCGAAAAATAGTGCCGGTGCTGCTGCGATAGTCGCAACTGCTGGCCAAGAAAATTTCACGCCGAATTGAGACCGCCAACATGAGCGGCAATCGCAAACGGCTACCGATTGATAAACTCCCGGTGCTTAGCCAGTTTGACGTCTTGGAGAGCGCTTTGGCCTTCAAGGCAGAACAAGCGCGCGGCGGCGACCCCCGACAGCGCGACGTAGTGTCGAACGCCGGCGATCGCCTCCGCGCTGCACAGGCGCAGTTGCCCGAATGGCAGCCCTATCGCAGCATATGTTTCGCGCCTTTGCCAGCGCTCTAACTCGATGGCGCAGTGGTTCGGTTCCACAATCCGGGACATGAGCCGACAGAACCGGCATTCAGGCCACCGCTCGGCTATGCGAGCGCACAAGGTTTGACCTGGCGCGCCACCCGAAATGCGGTTCAGGGCGCGCGAAATATTGCCAAAGGTGGTCATCGGCGGCTCCAAGGATTGCGGAGAACATGCGGTCGTGACTGAGGGTGTGCTATCCTTTGATGAAGGCGAGCAGGTCAGCATTGACCTGATCTTGGTGCGTGGCCGTGATCCCGTGGGGCGCGCCGGGGTAATAGATATCCTTTGCGCCTTTGATCAATCGGGCCGACTTGACTGCCGAGTCCTTGACGGGGACGATCTGATCGTCTTCGCCATGCAGGACGAGGGTTGGTACGTCGAACTTCTTGAGGTCCTCGGTAAAATCGGTCTCGGAGAACGCCTTGACGCTTTCGTACGCGTTCACGAGACCCGCCTGCATGCTCCAGAGCCAGAACTGATCCAGAGTCCCCTGGGAAACCTTGGCGCCCGGCCTGTTCGCGCCATAAAACAACGGTGCGAGGTCCCGGTAGTACTGCGAACGATCCTTGACGAGGCCGGCCCTTATGCCGTCGAATACCTCGATCGGCAGACCTTCCGGATTGGCCGGCGTTTTCACCATGATCGGCGGAACAGCGGCGATAAGAACAGCCTTGGCCACCCGCTTCGTCCCGTGCCGTCCGATATAGCGAGCAACCTCGCCTCCTCCGGTGGAATGGCCGACCAGCGTGGCGTCCCGGAGATCCAGCGCCTCGATCACGGCTGCAAGATCGTCCGCATAGCCGTTCATGTCGTTGCCGGACGTGGCCTGGCTCGATCGGCCATGGCCGCGCCGGTCATGCGCAACGACGCGAAAGCCGTTATGGGCAAGAAAGAGCATCTGGCCGTCCCAGGCGTCGGAATTCAGCGGCCAGCCGTGCGAGAACGTGACGACAGGACCCTTGCCCCAATCCTTGTAGTAGATTTCGGTGCCATCCTTGGTCGTGATGGTGCTCATCGTCTTGGTTCCTTTGATTGAGGGGGAAGAGGGAAGGTTTTGTTTTCGGCTCGTTGCCGAAGCAGCGCGGGGCAGTCCGGCGGCAACCGTAGAGATCAGGCCTGCCAACAAGACATCGCGGCGAGATCCGCCGACGGAGAAAAGTCCGTCTTTGTTCATCATGTCCATCCATGTGCTTTGAATATCCTGCTCACCATCACGACCGTCGAGTCGGCCTGTGCGGTCGCGTTCGGGGAGGAGCGAGCGAGGAGCGGTAGAAACGCGACGGTCGTGATGGCTTGCGAGGAACAGGATGCATCGATCCGGGCCGCGAACCTATTCTACGGAAGCATCTGTCATACGATGCCAAAGTGCAGGGCAGGCACGCCCAAGATAGGGCCGGGCTGAGGCAAGCTCTTATAGACACACGTCAATTTAGGCTTGGGTAGCGGCGCGGGGACCGACGCGGCATGGCCGGCGTCAGTTGCTGTTGCATGAAATGTTGCGACTTTGTCGGTCAGACTGGCGCCGCCAAAGGGCGCCGCTCAGTGGTAACCGATGTTTGGCGCGGCCTTGCCGCGAAACACCAACAGGACCACCGATGTACATCGGGATCACCCGCAGCAGCACGAGCGTACCAACAGGCAGGAGGCCTGGGCGCGCTGAGAAAGCACCTGAAATGGCCGGGCGCGCCGGGCGATCCTATTGGATGGGGCATGGATCGGCTTGTGCCAAATTCTAGACCTCGCGCATCGGCGCGGGCAGCGTTTCCCACGCCCGGATCAGCTCACCGATGGAAGCGGCTTCCATCTTTCGCATGACATTGCCGCGGTGAAGCTTGACCGTCACTTCACTGATGCCGAGGTCGAAGGCGATCTGCTTGTTGAGGCGTCCGCGCGCCACTTCACGCAGGACCTCGCGCTCGCGCGGCGTCAGCGTCTCGACGCGCTCGATGTTGCGCTTGACGATCACGGCATCCGCCCGCCGCTTGGCATCCACCGCAATGCCGGCGATCACAGCGTCAAGCAGCGTCTGATCCCGCACCGGTTTGGTAAGAAAGTCCACGGCGCCGGCCTTCATCGCCTGGACAGTCATCGGGATGTCGCCATGCCCGGTCAGGAAGATGATGGGTTTGGGGTTGCCGTTTTTCGCAAGATGGTGCTGCAGATCGAGACCGCTCGTCCCCGGCATGCGCACGTCGAGGATCAAGCAGCCGGGGCTCTCCAACACGTCGGCGTCAAGCAATTCACGGGTTGAGGTAAAGCACACCGGCAGGAAACCCGCCGACAGGATCAATTCAGACAGCGCCTCCCGAACAGAGGCATCATCATCGACAATAATGACCAGCGGCTGCTCGGCTTCAGCCCTTCGCTGCTGTGATGATGGCGTCGATCTCGGTAAGGGCAATTGGTCAACTCTCATGTTTAGCCTCCGTTTCTGGGTTGCGTAAAGCGTCGCCGATCGCCGCAAGCAGTGCCTGGCCATCGAACGGCTTGCGGAAAAGCCCGCCAATGCCCTTAGCGCGGTGCTGATCCACTATCTCGTGGCGGCCGGTGATCAGGAACACAGGCAAATCCGGACGCGCCTTCTTGACCAAGTCGCGAAGTTCAAAGCCGTCCATGCCGGGCATCCCGATGTCGGTGATAAGCATGTCCAATCCAGACAGGCCGCTGACCAGCAACGACCCTGCCGACGAGAAGCTGCGGGCCACATAGCCGGCGGACTCCAGAAGGTCCTCCAGCGACTCGAGCAGTCTTGGGTCATCGTCGACAATCGCCACGACAGGCCTCCGCTTGCTCACCCTCAGTTCCCCCCTGCCCGGCGCGAGTGCGTGATCGGTATTCCCAGTCGCTCGGCGATGCGAACGAGGTCGGCGAGCGACGCCGCGACCATCTTCTGCATGACGTTCCTTCTATGAATTTCCAGCGTAACTTCGCTGATCCCCAGTTCAGCGGCCGCCTGCTTGTTGAGCAGGCCGCTGACCACCAGGGGCAGCACCTCACGTTCGCGCGGCGTCAGCTCGAGATAACGTTGCTTCAACACGCCCAGCTCGGCGCGCTCCGATCGCTGTACCCGATCCTGGGCAATCGCCGCATGGATTGCGGCCATGAGGTCTGCATCGCTGAAGGGCTTAGTCAGAAAATCCACGGCGCCGTGCTTGATCGCACGCACCGAGGACGGGATATCGCCATGTCCCGTCAGGAAAACGATCGGCGGATGATCGCCCTCGGCAATCTGCCGCTGCAGATCGAGGCCGTTAATATCCGGCAACTCGATATCGAGGATGAGGCAGGCAGGGACGTCCGGCTTGTCAGCGCGGATATAATCGCCCGCCGATCCGAACGCTACGGCACGCATGCCATGTGCGGCCAGCAGCTCACTGAGCGCCTCCCGGATGCGTTCATCGTCATCTACGATGAAGACAATTTGGCCGTCCGTCGTCATGACGCCGCTTTCGCTTCAATCGGCAACGTGAAGATAAACGTCGCTCCACGTGGTTCGTTCTTCTCGACCCATAAACGCCCGCTGTGCGACTCGATGATCGAACGGCAGATCGCCAGTCCCATGCCCATCCCTTGCTCTTTCGTGGTAAAGAACGGTTCGAATATCCTGTCGGGAAACTCGACGCCCCGGCCGCGATCTCTGACTTCGGTCTGGACAACATCCCCGATATGGCGCACGCGGATGCTGATAACTCCGTCATCCGCACCAGAGTCCATCGCCTCCATGCCGTTGCGGATGAGATTGACCAGAACCTGCTGGATTTGGACGCGATCGAACGCGACTAGCGGAATGTCGCTTCCGACATCAACGCTGGTGCGAACGCCCCGACGCATCGCTTCCTCGGCCACGAGGTCGCGTGCCTCTGCGATGACACTGCTGAGCGTCGCATTGGTCCTCGTCTCGGTGGATTGCTTGAACAGCGCGCGGATGCGGCCGACGACGTCCGCCGCCGAATTAGCGTCCCGGATTATGCGCTCGGCCGTAATCTTCGCGCGTTCGACGTTCGGAGGGGCGGCGGACAGCCAACGGTGGCATGCATGGGAATTGGCGACGATCGCGGCCAGCGGCTGATTCACCTCGTGCGCGATCGAAGCGGAAAGCTCGGCGAGACTTGCAGCCTGAGTGGCTTGCGCGAGTTTGTCGGAGGCTTGTCGCAGCGCTTCCTGGGCGCGCACCTCTTCGTCGATGTCGAGGGAAACCCCGTACCATTGCACAACCGCCCCGTCTTCATCACGCCGCGGCTCGACCCTGCACTCCGCCCAGCGATAGCCATCTGTTTCGCGCCAGCGAAACCGCATCGCGGAACCGCCGCCTGTTTCGAAACAGCTCAGCAACGTGCGCAGCACCTCGGGAGCATCTTCGGGATGAACCAGTTCTTGCAGCAATTCCTCGATGCGCGGCTCTCCGAGTGTTTCGAAATTGGCGATCACGGCGCGGAAATGGTCCTGGTATCGCTTGTTGAAGTAGACCGGCCCGCCGGTCGGCACCGCGCTCCAAATGCGGACCGGCACAGCGTCGATCATCTGCTGAAGCTGCAATTCGCTCCGCCGCAGCGCCTCTTCGGCTTGCATCTGATCGTCTATGTCGTGACAGAGGCCGTACCACTGCACGATCAGGCCAGCGTGATCGCGCATCGGCTCTGCCCGGCTCGACATCCAGTGATAGACCCCATCGGCGCGGCGCAGGCGATACCTCATAGAGAAGCGCTCGCCGGCAGCAAGGCAGTGACTGAGCGTATCGCCGAATGCTGCTGCGTCGTCCGGATGGACGGTGGCCGCTATCATCGCCGCCAGCCGGCCGATGCCCTGTTTGTCCAAATCCGTTACGTCAAGGCCGAGAAAGTCGACCATTCGCTTGTTGAAAAAGGTCGGCTCGCCGTCCGGCGTCAGGCGCCAAACGTGGCTCGGAACCATGTCGACAAGCTGCGAGAGCTCCCGCTCCCGGTCGCGCAATGCCTCCTGCGCGCGCACCTCATCGTCGATGTCGATGCTGGCCGTGTACCATTGCACGATCGCCCCGCTCTGGTTCCGCAGCGGCTCGGCGCGGCCCTCCCTCCAGCGGTAGACACCGTCAGCGCGACGCAGGCGATACCGTATGGGATAGGGTTCGCCGGTGGCGAGGGAGCGGCTGAGCCATTCTCTCATCCTGGGTCCATCGTCGGGATGGACGGCTGCCGCGACTACGGTCGCCAGGCGGCTCGTGCCCGGCTTGTCCCAGCCCGCGATGTCGTTGAGGCCGATATAGTCTGTCGTGCGCTTGCTGAAGAAGGTTGGTTCGCCGTTGGGCGCCATACGGGCGATGTGAGCGGGGATCATTTCGACCAGCAACGAGAGTTCTCGCTCCCGCTCCCGCAAGGTCTCCACACTTTGGCGCAAAGTGAGCACCGCCGCCTGATGCTGCCTGGAAATGGCGGCCACGACCAGCGCCGAAAATGCAGAGATGGCCAGAAAAAGCTGCAGCATGATCTGGTTGTGCTTCTGGGACTCGGGATCGCCGGCAAATTGGCTGGCGCCGGATATCGTGAATACCGCCGTGATCAGAGCGAGAACGGTCAATGCTACGGCGGCGCCTCGGAACTCAAAGCGCACCGCGGCCCAAAGAAGAGGCGGCATGATGATGTAGGCGAAGGGCAGATAGCCGCTCAAGGAAAGGGCGGCGATACCAAGAAAGATCAGCCCCAGGACGCAAGCTTCCATCCACCGCGCCGCCGAGAGCTGCGCCTTGCCGCGCCAGTTCTGGAACACGACCAGCGCCAGTGGCGCTACGATCAGGACTCCTGTCGCGTCTCCGATCCACCACAGCGGCCAAGCCGTCGCAAAGGTTTGCGATTGTATGCCAAACCACGCAAGCGCCGCACTTCCCACCGTCGCGCTTGCAACTGGCGCAATTCCAGCGGCCAGTGCGACGAATGCGAGAACGTCCCGCAACGTTTCCAGCCGAACTGGGCGCTTGCAGGTCTGGTTCACAAGCCATGCGCCGGCCACCGCTTCAAGAGCGTTGCCGGCAAAGATCAGGAAGGCCGCGGGCAGCGGAGTGTGGAACCACAAGAAGTTGCTGAACAGTTCTGCCACACAGGCCCCCAGCACCCACCACGGCCAGCTATACCTGGAGGCGAAGACAAGCGTAGCGATGAAAAGCCCGCTCGGAGGCCAAATGGAAATCCCTGTTCCAGGTATGATTGCGAGCGACTGGGCGAAGCCGCAGCCCAGGACATAGGCCGTAATAAAAAGCCCCAGATGTAAGAATTGGGGACGGTGCGACCAGACGCGCGACAACCTGCCTCTTTCAAGATCGCTGATCATGTTGCCGCGAATCAGGCCCGGTTCATTCGTCGCGAAAGATCGGCCACTTCCCGGTCCGGATCGGTCCAAGTCATGCGTTAACGCGCGCGTTGCGCTGGAATCGGTCTCGCCAAGTGAGTTGGGCGCTATCGTCATCGGGTGCCCCTGACGGACAAACAAACTCTGGAGATTGTCGGCGCTTCGTGTAGCACTTGCTCTTGATAGCTGGACTGGGCTGACGGACTCACGTAGCCACCCTAATCCCGCCACGCCCCAACCGCACCTCATGGAAATCCATGCATTGCACGGGCGGCGGCGCCCCTTCACCGAGAGCCGAAAAAACCAAGCGCTTACTGAGCGCCGCCAGTTATTGCGCAGCTTTCGCTTCAACCGGGAGGGTGAAGAAGAATGTCGCCCCACGCGGCACGCTATTCTCCGCCCAAAGGCGTCCGCCGTGAGACTCGATGATCGAACGGGAGATCGCGAGCCCCATGCCCATTCCGTTCCCTTTCGTTGTAAAGAACGGCTCGAATATCTTGTTGGGACGTTCGATACCCGGGCCTCGGTCGCGGACCTCGGTCTGGATCGTGTCCTCTATCCGGCGCACGCGCATTCCGAGAACCTTGTCGCCCGCCGTGTTGTCCATCGCCTCCATGCCGTTGCGAATGAGGTTGACCAGGACCTGCTGAATCTGGACGCGATCGAACGCAACCAGCGGAAGGTTGCTTTCGACGTCGATGTCCATGCGAACGCGACGCCGCATGGCTTCCTCGGCCATAAGGTCACGTGCTTCGGCAACGACGCTGGGGATAGGTGTGCTGGTTCTCATTTCAAGCGAAGGTCTGAACAAGGCACGGATGCGGCTGACGACATCCGCCGCCGAGTTGGCATCGCGGATGATACGCTCGGCCGTGATCTTCGCGCGCTCGACGTTCGGGGGCTCGGCGGACAGCCAACGGTGGCATGCGTTGGAGTTGGCGACGATGGCGGCCAGCGGCTGGTTCACCTCATGAGCGATGGATGCGGAGAGTTCGGCAAGGCTCGCCGCCTGGCTCGCACGCGCAAGTCTCTCTTGTGCCAGCCGAAGCTCCTCTTGTGTCCGCACCTCATTTTCGATGTCGAGGCAGATAACGTTCCACTGCACTATGGCGCCTTCAGCGTTGCGCATCGGCGCGGCGCGCGTCTCGACCCAGCGATATTCACCATCGAAGCGCCGCAGACGGTGCCGTCGCGCATACGGCTCGCCTGTGGACAGACAATCGGCATATCTCTCTTTGACACCTGTCAGGTCGTCGGGATGAACACCGGCGTCGAGTGTGCCAGCCAGCCGGGACTTTCCCGCTTCGTCCAATTCCTCAAGATTGTATCCGAGGAATTCGCGGAGCTGCTGGCTGCGATATATCGGTTCGCCATCCGGCGCGGCGCAATCGATCATTGCCGGCAGCGTTTCAACGAGCTGCCAGAGAGCGCGTTCTCTCTCGCGCAGCGCCTCTTCGACGCGCAGCTGATCGTCGATGTCGTGCGTAAGGCCGTACCATTGGACGATGCGTCCACCCTGGTCCCGCAGCGGCTCCGCTCGGCCCTCCATCCAACGATAAACGCCATCGGCACGGCGCAGGCGATACTTCATGAAGAAGCGCTCGCCGGTGGCAAAGCAGCTGTCGAGTGCTTCCTTCAGGCTGGCTGCATCGTCGGGATGGACGACGGTGGCAATGAAGGCCGCCAGCAGGCTGGTGTCCGGCTTTTCCGCGTCCGCTATGTCCAGGCCGAGAAAATCTATCAGGCGCTTGTTGAAGAAGGTCGGCTCACCGTTGGGAGATAGCCGCCAGAGGTAGCTCGGAACCATGTTGACGAGTTGCGAGAGCTCTCGTTCCCGGTCGTGCAATGCGGCTTGCGTGGTCACCAGGTCATGGATGTCGACGCTCACGCCGTACCATTGGAGAATGCTGCCATCTTCGTCGCGCAGCGGCTCGGCGCGAGTCTCGGTCCAGCGATAGCCGCCGTCGGTCCGCCTCTGGCGATATCTCTGAACGTAAGGCACGCCGGTTGCGAATGAATGGCGGATCGCCTGCCGTGCGGTGTCGATATCGTCTGGATGGATCACGCTCAGCGACGGCGAGCCGTCCGGGGCGGTGATGTCGTGGAGCGTGGCCCCGGTTACAACGGTGAACCGTTTGTTGACGTAGGAAGGCGTCCCTTCCCGTGTCGTACTCCAGATCAAAGCGGGCACGGTGTCGATCAGCTGCTGAAGGCGCCGCTCACTTTTGCGCAACGCCGCCTGCGCGCGCACCTCATCGTCGATGTCGAGAGAAACCCCGTACCACTGCACGACCGTTCCGTCGTCATCGCGTCGCGGCTCGACCCTGCACTCAGCCCAGCGATAGGTGCCGTCTTTTTCGCGCCAGCGAAACCGCATCGCGGAGCCGCCGCCAGTTTCGAAACACCTCAGCAACGTGCGCTGCACCTCGGGAGCATCTTCGGGATGAATCACCTCGTGCAGCAACGTTTCGATTCCCGGCTCGCCGAGCGCGTCAAAGTTCGCGATAACGGAGCGGAAATGGTCCTGGTATCGCTTGTTGAAGTAGACCGGCCCGCCGGTCGGCATCACACTCCAGATGCGGACCGGCACCGCGTCGATCATGTGCTGAAGTTGCTGCTCGCTCTGCCGCAACGCCGCTTCGGCGTGCGTCTGATCGTCTATGTCGTGACAGAGGCCGTACCACTGGACGATGCGGCCAGCGTCATCGCGCATCGGCTCCGCCCGGCTCGACATCCAGCGATAGACGCCATCGGCACGGCGCAGGCGATAGCGCATCGCGAAGCTCGCACCGGTAGCGAAGCAACCACGGAGTGCATCGCCGAATGCTGCCGCGTCGTCCGGATGAACGGCGGCCTGTATCATCACCGCCAGCCGGCTCATGCCCGGTCGGTCCAGATCCGCTACATCGAGGCCGAGAAAGTCGACCATGCGCCCATTGAAGAAGATCGGCTCGCCGTCGGGATCGAGCCGCCAGATGTGACTCGGGACCATGTCCACGAGCTGCGAGAGTTCCCGCTCCCGGTCGCGCAATGCTGACTCGGCCCGCTTCTGGTCCTCAATGTCTATTGTCGTGCCGTACCATTGAACGATGCGCCCCTGGCTATCGCGAAAAGGTCGTCCTGAGCTTCGAAACCAGCGATAGACGCCATCGGCGCGCCGCAGGCGATGCTCGGTATCATAGGGATCGCCGGTTTCGAGGCAATGCCGCCATCTGGCGGCTACAGGATCATAATCGTCGGGATGGATGGCTCGACGCCAGCCGAACTCATCGTTGTCTTCGGAAGTGTTGAGACCCTCATGCGTGTTGCCGAGGAACGCCAGCGTGTTTGGGCTGACATAGGTGAATCTTCCGGCGGCATCGGCTGCCCACGCGTGGCCGGGCATGCTCTCGATGATTTGCAGCGCAAGCGTTGCTTCGGGGTCGATTTCGCCAAGTGAGTTGGACGCTGCTGTCATTGGCTTCTCCTGTCGGACAAAAAAGCCTGGGGACGGTCAGCGCTTGATATAGCACTTGTTTTCAATATCTGGACAGGCGAACTCACCGCCTAAATCTAGTTCCGCCATGCCTCGGCTGCATCTCATGGAAATCCATGCATTGCGCGGAGATATCGCCGCTACGGGGGCCCTAACGATGGCCTCGCGCGAGCAGCGACGCGGATCGATGCATCAACACCTACCACTGGGAATACGAGCCGGACAGGTAAGACGCTACCGCTCGTCGAAGCAGACAGCAGCCACATCGCGCCTGCGAAGAGCAGAATGCCAAATGGCGCAAGCGTGATCAGGCGCATCCCGGTCCTTTGGATGACGAAGCCGGACAACAGAACCTGATCGGTAGTTCGTACTGAACCTCAGCACAGGTCGTATTATCAGTCAGCCGGATTCAGGCGCGCGAACGTGCCGGCGCGGATCTCCGTAGCGCCGAAGACCGCCCACGAGAAAATCCACTTTGAAGTGTTTCCGGATCATCCTGTGGCAGCAATGATCGCAGAGAGCGCCCTCTTGAAGAGTTCGGTTGTCTTAACGTTCACCTATTTTGACAAGCGCAACACGCATTCGCTGTGCGCAGTTGCGAGGGTTCATGAAAACAACCCGCTATCTTGCCGCCGGCTAACGCGATGCGACACGCAGCCCGGCGGCATCGAAGAGATGCATGCGCTCCGGCGGCAGAGCGAGGTTGATCGGCGGCCCTTGCGATTCAACGCCCTGCTGCTTGAGAACGGCGATAAGTTTGCTGTCGCCGGCAATGGTGGCGTGGACAACTGTTTCCGGGCCCAACGCCTCGGCCAGCGTTACCCGCGCTTCCACCGATCCCTTGCCGCCATTCGAAAGTTGGATGTCGTGTGGCCGGATGCCAAGCGTCGCGTCGTCTCCCGGTTTCAGCGCGACCCCGTCGGCCGCGATCGAGGCCGACAGCCCGCCTGGACCTTCGACACGCACCTCGGCGCCGCTTGCCGAACGCACCTTCACCGGCAGCAGGTTCATCCGCGGCGCGCCGATGAAGCCGGCGACGAACAGGTTGGCCGGCGCGTTGTAGAGATCGAGCGGCCGGCCGACCTGTTCGATCCGCCCCGAGCGCATGACCACGATGCGGTCCGCCAGCGTCATCGCCTCGATCTGGTCATGCGTGACGTAGACCATCGTGGTTGCCAGCCGCCGGTGCAGGCCCGCCAGTTCAGCGCGCATGGTGATGCGCAGTTCGGCATCGAGGTTGGACAGCGGTTCATCGAGCAGAAAGGCGGTCGGATTGCGCACCACCGCACGGCCGATCGCCACGCGCTGCTTCTGGCCGCCCGACAATTGGCCGGGCCGGCGGTCTAGATAGGGAGCAATTTCCAGCATGCGCGTCGCTTCCGTGATCCGCGTGTCGATCTCGGCCTTCGGCATACGAATGTTTTCAAGCCCGAAGGCGAGGTTCTGGCGCACGCTCATGTGCGGGTAGAGCGCGTAAGACTGGAACACCATCGCCAGACCGCGTTGCGCGGCCGAAACGTTGGTGACGTCGACCCCGTCGATCTCGACCTTGCCGTCGGTCGGCCGATCGAGCCCGGCAATCAACCGCAGCAGCGTGGACTTGCCGCAACCCGACGGGCCGACGAGGACCAGCATCTCGCCGTCACCGACGTCGAGGTTGATACCGTGCAAGATCTTCATCTTGCCGTAAGCGCGATCGATGTTGGTCAGCGTTATCCGTCCCATGACATCCTCACTTCAGCCCGGTGCCGGCAATGCCGGAAGTGATGTAACGCTGCAGGAAGACGAAGACGAGGACGACGGGGATCATCGTCACCACGGTCATCGCCAGGATGTAGTGCCACTGCACGTTTAGCTGGCCGGCATAGGTGTTGAGGCCGACCTGGAGTGTGTAGAGTTCCTTGCGCGACAGCACCACCAGCGGCCACAGAAAGTCGTTCCAGCGCCAGACGACCGAGAAGATCGCCAGCACGGCGAGCGCCGGTGCTGCAAGCGGCAATACGATGCGCCAGTAGATCTGCCATTCGGAAGCGTTGTCCATGCGCGCCGCATCGAGCAGCTCGTCGGGGATGGTCAGCATATATTGGCGCAGCAGGAAGACGCCGGTTGGCGTCGCCACCGTCGGCAAGATCACGCCCCACAGCGAATCGAGCAGTCCGACGGCGCCCACCACCGAATAGAGCGGCACCAGGATGACCGACAGCGGCACCATCAGCGTACCGACGATCACAAGCATCGTCAGATCGCGACCGCGGAACTTGTATTTCGACAAGGCGAAGGCGGCCATCGAATTGGTGAGCAGCGTGATCAGCGTTGCCATTGCCGTCACAAAAACCGAATTGCGCAGATAGCGCAGGAAGTCGAAATGGACGAAGGGCTCGGTGTAATTCTCCGTTGCGAAGCCGATTTCGCGCACCGGCTGCCGGTCGGCGATGTTGACCTTCACGATATCGTTCGACGCCTGCGGATCCACCATCTGCGCCACGATGCCGATGCGCCGCACCTCGGCCAGCACCTTGGTCGAACCATCCGGCAACTTCACCCTGTAGAGGGTCAGCGGCTTGTCGTAGCCTTCGACCCTCGCGTGTTGGCTGACATAAGGCATTATGGTCGGCGGGAACTCGGCGAGCTGTGCCGGCGTCTTGAATGACGAACACACCAGCCAGACGGCCGGGCCGAACATGATGACAACGCCGCCGAGCAGCCACAGCCAGCTCACGATATCCGTCCAGTGCCAGCCGCGACCACCGCGCCGGCGGGTCAGGAATGTCACGACCCGGCTCATTCGCGGGCTCCTTTCCGCTCACCCCGGCGTCCGACCTGCAGCTGAACCAAGGTCAGCACGACCAGCACCAACCCCATCAGGATCGAAGCCGCCGAAGCCAGCCCCGGATTGCGCAACAGGGAGGCGAAGCCGATCTCATAGATGTACTGCGTGATATAGAGGGTCGAGGTTCCCGGCCCTCCACCCGTCAGCACATAGACTTCGTCGAAGATCTGCACGGCGCGGATCAGCGCCAGTACGATGACGACAAGCAGATTCGGCATCAGCAGCGGCAGCGTGATGCGCCAGAACACCCGCGCCGGCTTCGTGCCGTCCATCTCGGCCGCTTCGTAAAGGTCGCGCGGGATCGCCTGCAATCCGGCAAGCAAGATCAGCGTATAGAAGCCCGTATGTGCCCAAACCGAAACGCTGACCGCGGCGGTGAAAGCCCAGAAACGGTCTGTCAGCCAGTTGTGCGGCTCGCCGCCCAGATCATGGACGATCAGGTTGAGCAGGCCCTGGCGCTGCAGGATCCAACGCCAGATCAGGCCGGTGACGACGGGCGACAGCAGCACCGGAAAGAAGAACACCGCGCGCCAGAAGCTGCGCCCGACGATCTCGCGGTTGAGGATCAACGCTGTCGCCATCGACACGACCGTCATCAGCGCCACCTGCACGACGACGAACAGGCCGGTATTGTGCACGGCCTTCCAGAAGAGATCCTCGTGGCAAGTGGCAGTGTCCAGGTAGTTACCGCAATCGAGCAGGCGCTGATATTGCTCGAGCCCCACATAGGTTCGGTCCTGCAGGAAGTAGGCCGTTCCCGACGTGGCCGAATAGAAAAAGTTGATGATCATCGGCACCAGGACGAAAATGCCGAAGATCGCCATGTTTGGGGCGAGGAAGAACGCGGCCATGCCGCCGGTGCCCGTCGCTCGCTGCCAGAACTTCAGCGGCACGTTGACGATCGACGCCAGCCACACGACCGGCGCCGCGAGGGCGGCGCCAATCCATGCCTTCAGTGTCGCGGCGGCGGTCACTTCGCCTCGGCAACCTTGTCGGCGATATCCTGGTCGATCCTGCCCCAGGCATCGTCGAGGCTGAGCTCGCCGGCCATCACCTGGCTGACGCGCGTCACCAGCGCGGCGAAGTAAGCGTTGGCCCACTTCCACGGCGGCAGCGCATCGGCCGCCGGCAGGGTTTCACCCGCCGCCTTGACGAACTTGTCGAGCGCCGGACCGACGTTCTTGTCGGCAGAAACCCATTTCAGCCCGCCCTTGTCTACGACGCCCTTGTGCGCGGGCAGAAACAGCGTGCGCTCGCTGAACTCTTTTACCACGTCTTCACGGGCTAGATAATCCATGACCTTGGCGACGTCCTTGGGGTTCTTCGTGTATTTGATGGCGACCAGCGCCGCGCCGCCCTTCACGCCCGAACAGCCTGCGGTACCGCAGGGCGAGCCGGTCGCCACCCAGTCGAAACTATCGCCGATCTTGGTCGATAGATTGGCGACCTGCCAGCTACCCGAATAATAAAACGGGATCTGGGCGTTGATGAAGTCGTCGGCGGCCGCGCGATAGGTCGAGCCTGCCGCCGAAACCCAGGTATCCTTCAGCATCAGGCCCTTGGCGGTCCAGTCGACGAGCTTGCCGACGAAAGCCTTGGTGCCGTCGTCCACTTTCGCCGGCATGCCATCGGGGCCGATATAGTTCGCTCCGAAGGAGACATTCGGACCCGAAATGCGGTGACCGGAACGGTCGATGGCGAAGGCAGCCGGAAGCTGCTGGCTCTTCGCCACCTCGGCGGCGGCGTTGATCCAGTCGTCCCAGGTCGCCTTGTCACCGGGCAGCGGCACGCCGGCCTGTTCGAACAGCGTCTTGTTGGCGAAGCCGCCGGTGAGCGTGAGCTGGGTCATGAAACCCGGGATGGCGTTGGAGCCGTCGAGGCGCATCCAGTCCAGCGTGTCAGCGAAATTGTCCTCCCAATATTTCGGATCGGCCACCAGTGGCCTGAGATCGAGCCAGTGCTGGGCAAGCTCCTTGATGTTTGTGACGCGGGCGATGTCCGGACCCTGGCCGGCTTCGAGCTGGATGGGCAACTGCTCCTGGATCACCTTGTAGGCGACGTTGTCGAGCGTGACGTGGATGTCGGGATTGTCCTTCATGAAGCGGTTCAGAATGTCCTGGATGACATCGCCCTCGACACCGTCCGAATACCACATGATGCGCACGTCGCCGGCAAACGCGCTGGTCGATGCGAGCAGGCTGACCGATAGTGCGGCCAGCAAAGTGCGGGTCTTATTCATGCTTCGTCTCCTCCTTAGCGGGGCGGCGCCCCGATGGTTCAAGCCCGCTACGCCCTCTCCTCTTGAGCGTCGCAGCCGATCTCCTCCCTACTCTCTGTGCTTCATGCGCATCGCCTCACCGCGCACGGTCCAGTTGGCCGGATCGAGTGTACGTCCCTCAGCCACGATCCTTGCGTCGGCGAGGAAATGCACCGTGCCGTATTCCGGATCCTCGACGATCAACTCGCCGTCGGGACCCGACCGCACCGACAGGTCCCCAAAAACGGCAGTCCAGGCGTCGAGGGCCGGCCGATTGGCATTCCGGTCACCGAGGCGAATGATCCATGTCGTCCTGCGTCCCGCCGCCCGCAACTCGTTGCCGGCCGTCGGGCCGGCCACTACCTGCGTGAGCGGAACATCCGTCTTCAGCATGACGAAGGCGTCGCCCGATTGCGCGAACGCCCGATCGCCACCCACTTGCACGGCATCGAAGGCACGTGCGGGGAACCAGGCGTGCGTGAAGTCGGGCTGTTCATCCGAGCAGGAGAAGCTGACGACTGCGAGGTCGCGGTATTGGTGAAGCCGGGGCAACGTGCCTGAGCCACCCCAATATGATGGTCTGCCATATCCCGACTGCAGCACTTCGCCGGGGTGGTTGATCCAGATCTGCGCATCCGGATTCTTCCCCAGCCGGGCCTGAATGACGGTCTCCTGATAACCCCATTGGTTCCAGCGGTAGCCAGCGGCGCTGCCCATCGCATGGTCGCGCGTCTTGTAGTGGTAGAGCCGCGCGAAGCGATCTTGTCCCTGCGCAAAAGTCCATTCCCACGCCGTATCGGTGAGGGAAGCAATTGCTGCCAACCCGTCCGGAACGCTCAAATCGTGATCCCGCAGGCACAATGCCAGCTGCGGCAGCGCGTGAAAGCGCATGCCGTAGTTCCCCTTGCCCCAAAGCATGCGGCAGATGCCGGATAATTCCAGGGAACGCGCGGCGCGCAGCGTGTGCTCATAGGAGCGGCCCTGCGCCCCGGTGAGGATGCCGCGATGCGCCGAGCGGGCGACGATTTCAAGCAGGCGTATGATTGCCTTGCCGGCACGTTCAGCGATGTCCTTGTCCGGGGCCAGCGCGTAGAGCGCGCACAGGCCCTTGAGGTCGATCGGGAAATAAGGCGCCGAGTTGAACTCGGCCATCTCCCATGCCTCGAAATGGTCGAGCCAGGCGCGTACACGCGCGGCTCCAACCGCGGACTGTTCGCGGCCAAGGCGGCCCGACCGCACGAACCGCACATCAGGCAACAGGCCCCCGGCAATATAGGCGGCGGTGTGGAAGAGCAGCGCGTGGTTCTCGGAGAAGTACCACTGCACATCATTGCCGGGCTCGTCCATCCAGTAGCGATAGCCGAGGATGGCGTTGTCGACGCGCGCGCGCAGGGTCGCTTCCAGCCGATCGCCATAGGCCTTGCGGCACCACAGCAGCGGCACCAGGATAAAGTCGGCGCAATCGTGACAATCCTCGATCGCCGGCAGCGTGCCGGAGATCATGGCGTCGGTCTCGGCGCCCTGCCGCCCGATCGCCAGGCGCGCCAGCGCGCGCACCGTATCGGCCTCGGCGTGACCGGCGACCTCGCGCAGGGCTTCATCTATACGCGCGGTAAGCGTTTCCGGCGCATCGCCCTGACGGCGCGCGTGGCATATCTCGACGCCGAAGACACGCGATACGGCATGGTCTGCGACCGTCAGCGCCACCTTGAAATGGCGAAAGTCGGCCGGCAGCTGCTCGGTATCGGCGATCGGCAGCCGCGTCTGGCCCGCCGGCAGATCGAAGGCGAAGCGCACCGGCGTCTCGATCGACATGAAATCGCCTTCGATCTCGATCTCGACTTGCGCGTCGCGCGGCAGGGCCACGCCGGTGACGAGCGCCACCTCGCCGCCGTCATAGGCGGGATGGTCGAAATGCATGTCGTCAAGGGCTGCTTCCATCGCATCGGCAACGCCGCTCTCGACTTCGATCGGCAATGCCACCGAAGCAGCCGGACCGGATAGATAATCGAGCTGGAAATAGTAGCGGGCGTCGCGCTCTGCGAGATCGTCGAACCATATCCGGACGTCGTTGCGGCCGGCCTTCAGCGCGATCTTGAAATGCTCTGCACTTTCCAGATTGCGGCCGTAGGGCGCCATCCAGCCGGCTTCCTCGCCATTGGTAAAGAGTGTGGCGCCGCCGCATGTGCGCAGCCGCACCAGCGCCTCGCCAGCCGAGGCCGCCTCGATGGTGGTCTCGGCCCAGGTTCCAAGCACCGTCGGCCGGAACCAGAAGCCCGATAGGTCGATGCGCGGCGAGGCGAAGGGCAGCCAGATGCGCTCGGCGCCGAATTCGGCGCTGACCTGTGGTCGCTTGCCGCGTCGTTCCGCTGCGAACTGCGTGCGGCACGGATATTCATGGGGAATGAAATTCTTGTGCTTGGTCAGGAAGAAGAAGGGATCCATCTCGCCTTGCATAGGCTGGTCGGCCACGTCGTAGCGTTGCTCGGCGATAGACCCGAGCCGCCAATAGACGATTGGCTGCCCCGCCATGAGCGGCCGGCGCAGCGTAAAATCCGTGCGAACGCTTTGCGCGGCCTCGCTCATTGCAAATCCTTCACGGCAACTGGATCGACATCGGTGTAGGCCTGGTTCTCGCCGGTCATGCCCCAGACGAAGGCATAGGGGCCGGTGCCGGCACCCATATGGATAGACCAGGCAGGCGACAGGACGACGTCGCCGTCGGCGACCATCAGGTGGCGCGTCTTGTCTGGCCGGCCCATCAGATGGATTACACGGTCGGCCTCGGCGAGGTCGAAATAGCAATAAGCTTCCATGCGCCGCTCATGCAGATGCGGCGGCATGGTGTTCCACACACTGCCCGGCGCGAGGTCGGTGATCCCCATCAGCAAGAGGCAGGACGGGGCCACTTCGGGATGGATGTACATACGCAGCGTGCGCCTGTTCGCACGGGCCTCCTCGCCGAGCACAAGCGGCCTGGCTTCGCTGCTG
Source organism: Mesorhizobium sp. M0701 (assembly GCF_040320365.1). Taxonomy (NCBI): domain Bacteria; kingdom Pseudomonadati; phylum Pseudomonadota; class Alphaproteobacteria; order Hyphomicrobiales; family Phyllobacteriaceae; genus Mesorhizobium; species Mesorhizobium sp. M0701. Next base: position 16,011 of record NZ_JAMYPO010000010.1, on the reverse strand, counting down.
ACGATGAGACGGTGCGCAATATCGGCGCCAGCCGGCACCGAGTTCATGTAGAAGCGTGCCGGCCTCTCCGGATCGTCGCTCTCCAGCGACACCTCACGCGCTCCGCGTCCGACATAGACGATGTCGCGGTTAGCCACGTGAAAGCGCCGGCCGTCCACCGCGACCGTGCCATTGCCGCCGAGATTGGCGATGCCTATCTCGCGCGCGTCAAAGAAGAGCGGGGTGCCGACTTCGGCCCCGTTGCCGAATGCCAGCGGGTTGGCCAGCGGCACCGCGCCACCGACGATCATGCGGTCGACATGGGTGTAGACGAATTCGATCGCGCCAGGCCGGAACAAGCCGTCGACGAGGAACTCGGCCCTCAGCCGGTCCGTGTCCATGCCGGCAATATCGCCCGGCGACGCGCCATAGAGCGTTCGCATCATGCCGCCTCCACCTTCGACTGCAGATGCCGCGCCCCTTCGGTCAGGCACAGAATGGCCAGCGCCTGCCCGTAGCCCGTCGGATGGATGGGTATATCGCGATAGAACTGCAGGTCGGCGCCCATGCGTGTGCCATAGGACACGTTCGCCACCACACCTTTGTCATCGATGTTGGCCACCACGGCTTCCAAGGCGCGGAGGCCGGCGGCACGGCACTCTGTCGAGCCGATTCCGAGCCGCGCGGCCTTCATCAACCCGTAGCCGAAGCCGGCCGTGGCGGAAATCTCCTCGTAAGATGTCGGGTCGTCGAGCAGAGTGTGCCATGCGCCCGAACCTGCCTGCACCTCGAGCAGGGCGTTGATCTGCGTGTCCAGCACGCCGAGCAGATAGGCCCGGACCGAAGGTGCAATTTCGGCGAACTCCACCAGTTCCAGGATGCCGACGGTAATCCAGGCATTGCCTCTCGCCCAACGCGCGCGGGCGAAATTGTGCCGTCCCGCGAACGTCCAGCCGTGAAACCACAGCCCTGATGCCGGGTCAGCGAGATAACGGGCGTGGACCAGGAATTGCCTTTCTGCTTCCTCGACGAAGCGACGCTGGCCGGCAGCCTGGCCGTAGGATGCGAGGAACAGCGCCACCATGAACAGCGTGTCGTCCCACAATTCGTCGTCGTTGACCCGGTCCGAAACATCATGCTGGAAACCGCCTTCGGGCGTCCGCGGCAAGGCGGTGGCCACCCGCTCGGCCCATTCGCGCAGCACCGGCTCGAAGCGCGGCTGGCGCCGGCGCCGCCACAATTCGCTTAGCGCCAAAAGGGGCGCGGTGGTGTTGACGTTCATCGCAGGGAGACCGGCAGCGATGCGTCGGTCGTACCAGGCCTCGATCGTCTGCAGCAGCCGATCGTCGCCGGTCTGCGCCCACAGCCGAACCAGCCCGTAGAGCCCGACGCCTTGCGGCCATTCCCAGCTGTCGAAGCTGACATAGTCGCCCGGCGTGCCGTCGAGATTCGGCTCATGGAACCGCCCGTCATGACGCAAGCCGGTCATGCCCGCCACGAGGCTGGCAAGCGCGGAATTCAGGCGTTCGGCCGATAGCGGCATCACTCCTCCCGTTTCTCCCGCTTCATCAGAACTGTTTCACAGCCATTTTTCTTGCGCAATCTGAAAATTTTTTGCATTAATCGGATGACTTTGCCGGAGACGACGGAGCGGATGAATATCCAGGGCAAGCGCGGCCGCCCCAGCCGCCGCATTCGACTTGAGGAGATCGCGGCGCGTTGCGGCGTGTCGGTCAGCACCGCCTCCCGTGCGCTGAGCGGTGTCGGCGGCGTGAGGGACGAGCTTCGCACCAGGATCATCGAAACGGCGAAGTCGATGAACTATGCCATTCCCGCCTCGGTTGCCGGCCGCAAGGTCATCCTGGCCGCAAGCAGCGTGGCAATGGTGGACAGTGCCCGCAATCAGTTCACCTACCATGTCCTTGATGGACTCAACGAGCGCGCCCGGTTGCTGGGCGTCGAACTCGTGACCCGGCCGGTTTCGGCGCCCGAGGACGAAATCGCGCTGCTGGGTGAATCCGAGCGCGACGACAGCGTCGCCGGCTGCCTGTTTCTGACGCTGGACGATGACGATGTGCTGAGGCTGACAGCCGGATTCGCCAAGCCGATCGTGCTCGTCAACGGCGACGATCCCTCGATGCGCCATTCGAGTGTGACGCCCTGCAATCGCTCTGCCGCCATGCTTGCGGCGCAGCATCTGATCGGCCTCGGCCACCGCCGCATCCTGTTCCTGATGCGGCGTGGCCGGCGCACGATCGAGCGGCGTTATGAAGGTTGGCGCGACGCGCTGATCACGGCCGGCATTGCCGGCTTCGACGACTTCGTGGTCGAGGTGCAGGACTGGCTGCCGGAACTTGCGAGCAGGGCCGTGACCGAGCGCATCGCGGCCCGTGGCCTCGATTTCACCGCCGTGCTGACGGCCGGCGACAGCTTGGCGTTTGGTGCCATCGCCGGCGTCCAGGAGGCCGGATATTCGGTGCCTGGCGATGTGTCCGTGGTCGGTATGGACGACTTGCCGCTCGCTGCCTTCTGCAACCCGCCGCTGACGGCGATGCACATTCCCATGCGCGAGATCGGATCGGCGGCGCTTAGCCTGCTGCTCGACGATATGGCCCATTCGGGGTCGCCGCCGCGTCGCGTCGAACTTGCCTGCAATCTCGTGGTGCGCCAGTCGACGGCACCAGCCCGAAGCGGCGCCGGCGGTCATCAACTGGCCTCTTGAGCGCGCGACTTGCCGCCAGCAAAGAGCAGCGGCAAACCCTCTTGCGTCTGCAGTTCAAGGACACGTCCAAGCAGGATCATATGGTCGCCAGCCGGGAAGCGGTCGGCGACGCTGCATTCGAACCGCGCCAGTGCGCGCGGCAGCAATGGCACGCCGTGCTCGCTCCACGACAGGTCAAGATCGGCAAAGTCCGTCCCCGACTTCGAAAAACGCCAGCACAGATCGATTTGATCTTCCGCCAGCACGTGAATGGCGTAGTGCGCGGAATTGGCGAAGGCTTCGAACCGGCGCGAGTGGCGGCCGATAGACCAGAGCACCAGCGGCGGATCGAGCGACACGGATGAGAAGCTGTTGGCAGTGATTGCGACCGGGCCGTCGGCCGTGCCGGTGGTGACGACCGTGACGCCGGTGGCGAAGCGCCCGAAGGCATTGCGCAAAAGGCGTGGATCGCACACGACATGCTCCATCAGCGGCGCTCCCCCGTTCCCAATGGTGTCGCCGGGATCCGTTCCGGCACCCGGCCATAGGCGTGCGGGAGCGAGCATGTCTTGAGCTGGGGCAGCACCTTGGTGCCGAAATGACGCGCCTCGTCGAGATGCGGGTAGCCGGAAAAGATGAAGGCGCGGATCCCCAACTTCATATACGCTTCGATTTCCGACAGAACCTGATCGGCCGAGCCCACGAGCGCCGCGCCGCAACCAGAGCGCGCCCGCCCGACGCCCGTCCACAGATGCGGCTCGACATAGCCTTCGGCATCGGCGATCTGGCGGTTCCTGGCTTGGTGCGATACGCCGAGCGATCGGGCGTCGAGCGCGCGCTCGCGGATCGCCCTGCCCTGCTCGTCGTCCAGCTTCGAAACCAGCTCCCGGGCATATTCCTTTGCCTCGGCCTCGGTATCGCGCACGATCATGTGGACGCGCAGGCCGTAGTCGAGCGTCCGCCCATGGCGCTCGGCGCGTTCGTGGACGGCCTTCATGCGGCCGGCAAGTTCCTCCCTGGTTTCCGGCCACATCAGGTAGACATCGCACTGTTCGGCGCAAAGCTCGAGCGCGTCGGGCGAATAACCGCCGAAATAGAGCAGCGGGCCGCCATTTTGCTGATAGGGCTTCGCTGGCGCCGTCGAGAGTCCTTTATAGCGATAGACCTCGCCCTCGAAATCGATGCTGTCCCTGGTCCAGGCCTGGCGCAGGAGCTGCACAACCTCGCGCGAACGCTGATAACGGTAGGCGCTGTCGGCTGTCTCGCCCGGAAAGTCCGACGAAATGATGTTCACCGTCAGCCGGCCTTCCAGCATGTGATCCAGCGTCGCAATCGTGCGCGCCAGCATGATCGGCTGCATCTCGCCGCAGCGCACAGCGGCGAGCAGATTGATCTTCGAGGTGATCGGCGCGCAGCCGGCTACGAAGCTCAGCGTGTCCTGGCCGACCTGATAGGACGACGGACACAAGATGTTGCGGAAACCTAGTTCCTCGGACGTCGTCACGATCTCGGAGCAATGCGCCCAGCTCGAGCGCAACGCGCCGTCCGGCACACCGAGATAGCGATAGTCGTCCGAGCAGAGTGCGGCGAACCACGAGACTTCGGCTGCATCGAGATCCGGCGAGGTGATTGGGACGATGCTCATTGCCACTCTTCAAAAAAGAAGCCCGGGCCATTCTTCAAAGAGGTCCGGAGCTGCGAATAGGGCTTGCGTAGCATTCGTTTTGGTGTAGATCAATACTGTATCAATTTGAGCCAAACCCGAAACCGGGATGTGATTGGACACCGGATGCATTTGACAAGGGCGGACCCCGGCCACCGATCCAGCCAGATGCGCGGTCCCTTGCCTGTGCACTTGCAGACCAGCGAAATGCTGATCCGCGAAATCGCGGCCGGACGGCTGGCCGACGGGGCGCGGTTGCCGCCCGAGCGCGAGATGGCCGCGAGCCTTGGGATTGCCGTCGGCACGCTCAGGAGGGCGCTGGCAGATTTGACCGAAAAGGGCCTTCTCGACCGCATCCAGGGCTCGGGTAACTATGTGCGGGCGCGCGGCGACTTGCTCGGGGTCTATGCCTTTTTTCGCCTGGAGCGCATCGGCGGTGGCGGCCTGCCGAGCGCCGACGTGCTGTCCGTCGAGCGGCTGCCCAAGCCCGCCGACCTGCCGCAATTCGGCAGCGCCGGCGAAGCCCACCGTATACGCCGGCTGCGGCGGCTCGACGGCGAGCCGGCCGCGGTCGAGGAGATCTGGCTGGACGTCAGCCGCGCCGAGCGGCTCAAGCGCGAGGATTTGTCGGAATCCCTCTATCTCCACTACCGGCTCGCGCTCGGCTTTTCGATCGTTCGCGCCGAAGACCATGTTGCCGTCGCGCCTGCGCCGGACTGGGCCCCGCTTGAGTTCAGGCCACCGCCGGGCACGGTCGTGGGTTTCATAGAACGTATCGCCTGGGCTGGCGACGGCGCCAGCGCGGAATATTCCCGCAGCTGGTTCGATCCGGGCGCGGCGCGGTACGTCACGCGTTTCAGATAGGCCGGAGGAAGACGCCGCGTGACCAGATCATCGATCGGCTACGGCATCATCGGCTGCGGCATGATGGGCCGCGAGCATATCCGCAATATCGCTCTGTTGCCCGACGCGCATGTGGCCGCGATCGTCGAGCCGGACCCCGGCATGTTGGCGGCGTCGCTGGCGACGGCGTCGGGCGCGCGATCGGCGGCATCGATCGCCGAACTGCTGGCCATGGATGAGGTGGACTGCGTCTTGATTGCCAGCCCCAACCACCAGCACCTCGGTCAGATGGAGCAGATCGCCGCACTTCGACCACTGCCGGTACTGGTGGAAAAGCCGCTCTTCACCGAGGGCGCCGACGAGGGGCGCATCGCGGCGTTGAAAGCTCGGCTTCCGCTCGTCTGGGTGGCCATGGAATATCGCTATATGCCCCCCGTCGCCGTATTCGTCGAGCAGGCGCGCCCCGCCACCGGCGGCATCCGCATGCTGACGATCCGCGAGCACCGCTTCCCGTTTCTGGCCAAGGTCGGCGACTGGAACCGCTTCAACCGCAACACCGGCGGCACGTTCGTCGAGAAGTGCTGCCACTTCTTCGACCTGATGCGGCTGATCCTCGGATCGGACCCCGTCCGCGTGATGGCGAGCGCTGGACAGGCCGTAAACCATCTCGACGAACGCTATGGCGGTGAGAGGCCGGATATCCTTGACCATGGCTATGTGCTGGTTGATTTCGCGAGCGGCGCGCGCGCCATGCTGGAACTCTGCATGTTTGCCGAGGGCAGCCGCTACCAGGAGGAACTCTGCGCTGTCGGCGGCGACGGAAAGATCGAGTGTCTGGTGCCCGGACCAGGCCGTTTCTGGCCGACCCACCTTGGCCCTGCGCCAGTGCCCCAGTTGATCGTTAGTCCGCGCAATCCGCCTGGACCACGACTGCTGGAGATTCCCGTCGACCCCCGGCTGCTCGAGGCAGGCGACCATAACGGTTCGACCTATTTCGAGCACGCCCGCTTCACCGCTGCGGTGCGCGGACAGAGCAAGGTGGAAGTGACCTTGCAAGACGGCTGGTGGGCCGTCGTCATGGGTCTCGCCGCCCAGAGATCGGCCCGCGAAGGCCGCGCCATCGAACTCGCCGGTGAATTCGCCTTGCCGACCTAAGGCCGACCACGCATTCAGCGGACCACCGAGTCAGATGCGCCGACCGGTTGCTGCGTCGAACAGATGCGCACATGCGCGGTCGATCTCGATCCGCACCCCTTCGGCTTGCTTGAGCGCAAGCCTTTCTCGGAACAGGCAGGAAATTTCTTCACCGGAGCAGTCGACCTTGGCGAAGATTTCCGAGCCTGTCGCCTCGAGAAGCGTGATCGTGCCCGGCACGCCCTGCCCGGTTGCCCGGATATGTTCCGGTCGAATGCCGTAGACGAGTTCGCGTCCCGCGGCATCCGCCGGCTGGGCGCCTTCCGGCAACGGCAGGATCAACCCGCCGGCGCTGCGGAACACGCCCTCCTCGATGCGGCCGGCAATGAAGTTCATAGCGGGCGAGCCGATGAAACCGGCAACGAAGAGGTTGGCCGGATGGTCGTAGAGGTCCAGTGGCGCGCCGATCTGCTCGACCAGGCCGTCATGTAGCACGACGATCTTGTCGGCCATCGTCATGGCCTCGATCTGGTCGTGCGTGACATAGATCGTCGTGGTACCCAGCCGCTGGTGGAGGGCCTTGATCTCGCCGCGCATCTGGACGCGCAACTTGGCATCGAGGTTGGAGAGCGGCTCGTCGAACAGGAAGACCTGCGGGTCGCGTACGATCGCGCGACCCATGGCAACGCGCTGGCGCTGGCCGCCCGAAAGCTGGCGCGGATAGCGGTCAAGCAGCTTTTCCAGGCCGAGGATGCCGGCTGCCTTCCGGACCCGGCCAGCGGTGTCGGCCGGATCGGCTCTCTTGATCTTGAGGGCAAAGCCCATATTGTCGGCCACAGTCATATGCGGATAGAGCGCATAATTCTGGAACACCATGGCGATGTTCCTGTCCCGCGCGCGCAGATTGTTGACCATACGCTCGCCGATGGCGATCTTTCCGCCGGAGATCGTCTCAAGGCCTGCGATCATGCGCAGCAGCGTCGATTTTCCGCATCCCGACGGGCCGACCAGGATGACGAACTCGCCGTCGGCGATATCGACGCTGACGTCGTGAATGATCTTGGTGGCCCCGAAGGCCTTCTGCACGTTGTTGATCGTTACCGATGCCATTGGAGCTTTCCTGGAAAAAGAGTGATGTCAGGGCGGGCCCTCAGCCGCCCTTGACGGCGCCGGCGGTCAGCCCCGCGACGATCTGCCTTTGCGCGAACATGGTCAGGATCAGCACCGGCAACGTCACCACCAGCGCCGCCGCGGCGAGCGGCCCCCAGCTCACCTGCTCGTAGGACAGCATGTTGTAGACGGCGACCGGCAGTGTGCGCGTCTCACGGCTGGCAAGCACCACGCCGAAGACGAAATTGTTCCACGAGAAGATCACGGACAGGATGAAGGCGACGACGATGCCCGGCTTGGCGATGGGCAGGGCAACCAGCCGGAAAACCTGCCAGGAGCTGGCGCCGTCGATGTTGGCCGCCTCTTCCAGTTCCATCGGCGTGGTCTCGAAATAGCCGATCATCACCCACACCACGATCGGCACCGTCACCACCAGATGGATGATGATCTGCGGCCACAGCGTGCCGAGTATCCCGATCCATTGGAACAGCAGAAACAGCGGGATGAGATAGGATAGCCCAGGCGTCATGCGGGCGATCATGATGACGACCGCCGATCGTTCAGCCTTGAGCCGTGCGATGCCATAGCCGGCCGGTACGCCGATCAGCAGCGCCAGCAAGGTCGCCGTGCCGGTCACCAGAACCGAATTCCAGAGATAGAGCAGGAAATTGTTCTCCTCGAATACCTTTACATAGTTCGACCAGGCGAAGCGTTCGGGGATCAGGATCGGCGGATAGGCACCGTTGTCGATCTCGAATTTCAGCGACAGCGAGATCATCCAGAGGAAGAACAAGATCGCCGGGGAGACGAAAACCAGGGCAGCGAAAAACAGACCGATCTGGTTGAGCAGCCGTGAACTCATCTATTTGCCCTCCGTATCGATCCACTGCGAGCGTTGGCGCAGCATCAGCAGGACAAACGACAGGGCCACGATGACAATGAAGAACACCACGGCCATGGCCGAGCCGTAGCCGATATCGTAGTAGGAGAAGGCGGTGTTGTAGAGATAGATGTTGATGGTCTCCGACGCCGTTCCCGGCCCGCCCTGGGTCATCGCGTAGATGATGTCGAAGCTCTTCAGCGCATCGATGGTGCGGATGATGACCGCGATCATCAGGAACGGCGCGATCATCGGCAGAGTGAGATAGCGGAATTGCTGCCAGGCATTGGCGCCGTCGATCTCGGCGCTTTCGAAGGGCTCGCGCGGCACCGAGGCCAGCCCGCCAAGCACGATCAGCATGACCAGCGGCGTCCACTGCCAGGTCTCGACCGCAACCAGCGACGGGATGACCGTGTTGGCGTTGAATATCCATTCCTGAGCCGGGATGCCGACCAGCGACAGCAGGTAGTTGAGCACGCCAAGCTGAGGATGGAACATCATTGTCCAAACCAGTGCGACGGCAACGGGTGTCGCCATCATCGGCATGACGAAGACGCCGCGCAGCAAGCCGCGCAGCGGAAACCTGGCATCGAAGATCAGGGCGGCCAGAGTGCCCAGCAGCATCGGCGCTGCAACCGAGAGGAAGGTGTAGGTCAACGTATGAACAAGGGATTCCCAGAAACGTGGGTCGCTGGCCAGGCGGAGATAGTTTTCCATGCCGGCAAAGCTCCGCGACTGGCCGAGCGTCCAGCGATTGACGCTCATCCACAGGGTGAAAGCCCAGGGGAAAACGATGACGGCGCCGACGACGACGAGTGCGGGGACAACGAAAGGCCAGTAGTTGGGAGCCAGCCGGATCGTCTGGCTCCCGTCGACAACCGGCATCGTCACCCCGGTCTGTTCTGGGGTGGTGGCCGACATCAGCCCTGCTCGCTCCTGTCGAGAACCGGCTGGAATTGTTCGGTGGCCTTCTTCAGCTCCGCGGCTGGATCGGCGCCGGCAATCATGTTGGTCAACGCCACGCCATAAATGTCGCGGAATTCCGTGACGGGGATGATGACCGGCAGTGCCAGCCGACTGATATTGCCCGAGCCGACCACGGCATCAAGCCAGCTTGCCGGCATGGTGACGCCTTCGCGCACCTTGGGATCCTCCAGCACGGATTTGCGGAACGGAACGCCGGCGCCGGCCTGCAACAGCCGTGCACCCATGGTTGGCGATACCGCCCACTGGCAGAACAGATAGGCAGCCTCCTTCTTCTCGCTGGCGGCGGTAACGCCAATCCCGTCGCCGAAGGTGCCCGAGGCATGCGCCTTGGGACCCTTGGGCATCACGCCGTAACCGACCTTGCCGACCACCCTCGATTTTTCCGGATTTTCCATCGGCGGGGCAAAACCCACGCCGTCGAGCCACATGCCGATCTTGCCCTGCAGGAAGGCCGACTGTGCTTCGGCCCAGTTGAACCCGGTAACGCCCGGAGGGGCGGACTTGGTCATCAATCTTTGATAGAGCGCGGCAGCCTCGATCGCCTCGGGAGCCTCGGTGCGCAGCTTGCCCTTGTCATCTAGCGGCGTCATGTCGTAGCCGAGCATCAGCGACGTCCACACCGGCGTGTTTGCGTTCTTGAGCCCGCGGGCGACGAAGCCGTATGTATTGGTCGAGGGGTCGGTCAGCGCTTCGGCGGCTGCCACCAGTTGCTCGAAGGTCTCTGGGTATTTGAGGCCCTTGGCCTCGAACAGCTCCTTGTTCCAATACAGGATCCAGTAGTCCACCGAGAACGGTAGCGAGCGCAGCACGCCCTGGCCGTCCTTGGCAAACAGAATGCCGGCTTCGGCGAAGTCGCTTTCGACCAGCGCCGGGTCGGTGAGCGACGGATCGGCGAGATAGCCGGCGATGTCGGCCAGCCAGCCACCCTTCTCGAACTGGCGCTTCTGCACGTGGTAGCTCAGATGCACGACGTCGAAGCTCGGCTTGCCCGAGCTCAACTCGATCACCGTCTTCTGGCGCTGCTGCTGCTCGGGCGTTGCCTCGGCATTGACCTTGATGCCGGTCAGTTCCTCGAACTCGGCGAGATATTTCAGGATGGTGTCGCTGCGCGGGCTTTTCACCAGATTGACGTCAAGCGTCGTCCCGGCAAAGCGTTTCCAGTCAACGCCTGCGGCAAAGCCGGGGCGAAGCCCCACAAGGCCGGCAGCGGTTAGCGCCGCGGTTCCGGCAAGGAGTTGCCTCCTGGTTGGGTTGAACAGATTGGACGACATTTCTTCCTCCCGGTTGCTGTCGTTGTGGATGCGCCGCGAACCGCGGCGCGGCTATATTTCCTCAGATCTGGAGCGCCAGCCGGCGAGCATTGTCGATATGCAGACTGATCGCTTCAACCGCTTTTTGCGGATTGCGGCTCTCCATGGCTTCGATGACCGCCAAATGTTCGCGCATCACCGGCACCACACGACCGTCGATGCGGAAACGCTCCTGGTGGATCAGCCGGATTTTCACCGAGTTGACCAGATAGGCCTTGGCGATAATCTCGTTGCCGAGCGCATTGATGAAGGTGTCGTGCATCGCCCAGTCGATGTTCTGGGCCTTGGCTTCCATTTCCGGCGTCGGCGCCTGCCCGAGAGCTTGAGCCAGCATCTCTTCATGTTCGCGCCGCATGCGGGCAAGTTCGGCATCAGAAGCGCTGGTCGTGAATAGCGCCACTGCCTCGCGTTCCATGAACAACCGAAACTGGAACGCCTCGCGGATCAGATTGATATCGATATGCGCGATCTGCATGCCGCGCTGCGGGATGGTGGTCAGCAGTCCCTCGGCCTCGAGACGCGGGACGATCTCGCGAATGGCACCCAGCGGCAGCCCGGTGAAAGCGACCAGTTCGCGCTGTGACACGAACTGCCCCGGCCGCAGATCGCGGGCCAGCAAATGCCGCGTGAAGCTGGCATAGGCCTTCTCCCGGAGAGTGATCGGTTCGCTGCCGTCTTCCACTTAAGCTCGCTTCCTTGTCGGTCAGCCTGGCCTTGTCGGTCAGGCCGCCTCTGTCGCAAACAGCCTGTCGTAGGCAGCGGCAAGCTGCCGCTGTCCCTGCGGATCGATCGCCTCTAGGGGCGGACGGACCGCCAGCCAGCGCTCGTCGCCGGTCTTGCGCGCGACCATGACCTTCACCGCGGGCGTGACCGGGTATTTGAGCAATTCGAGCACGAAGTCTTCGACGCGTGGGTCGTCGCCCCCGTTTTCGACCATTGCCCGGATTTCGCCGGTAACAAAATTGGCCATGCCGGAAATCGCGCCCTGTCCGCCGCGGCGCACGCTTCTCGCCAGATGCCGTTCGTCGCCGATGAGGATCACCAGATCGCCGTGCGCCTCAAGCAGCGCCTCACTGTAGCTCCAGTCCCCGCCGGAATCCTTCACCCCGGCCACCACAGCGGGAAAAGCGGCGCGCAGCCGGCCGATCAGCCCAAGCGGGAGCGGCACCATGGTGACTGAGGGGATGTTATAGAGCAGCACATCGCGCGCCAGCGGACCGAGTGCGGCGAAGACGGCGGAAAACCATCCGAACAGCCCGTCCTCGCCGACATTCTTGAAGTAGCTCGGCGGAGCGAGCAGAATGTTGCGAACGCCGCGCTGCAAAGCGTGCCGGGCCTGATCGGCGGCATCTTCGGCTGCATCGACCAGCACTGCGGCGACGAGCTGATGTGGCGGAATACCGGCCGCCAGCATGGCCTCGGTGACGATCCGTCGCTCGTCGGTGCCGACCGAGGCTCCTTCGCCGGTGGTGCCGAACAGCGTCGCGCTGCTGCAGCCGGCGCCAAGGCAGGCTCGGGCATGCGCGATCATCGGCGCGAGCGCTATCTGCCCCGACGGGTCGAAGGGTGTGGTCAGGGCAGCCGAAAGACCAAAGCGGGAAGCCAATGCGATCTCCGTTGAAATCAATGTGGACGTAGCGTTAGCACGCTAACATGTCAGATGTAAACGGGTGACCTTGTCAACTGGTCACTGCCGCACGGCGCCGGCGAGGGCCGATCACATCCGATGACACATGCTGCTGCCCCCGAGCGTTCTTGCTAGATCGGCCGGAAACTTTGGGGTAGCCGCTATGGTTCGCCGTGGAATGCGTAATAAATCCACGTTCGCTGAGCGCGCCGGACAAACGCGGTTCGCTACCATTCAAAGCAACGACTTTAATATCGGTTTACCTGAATCTGCTAGCAGCAATGACGCCGGTTTTTCGTCGGTTAAGCAAAGGGTTCCACCTTGCCGCAGCAATTCAGCACTCCGTTCGGTCACCGGGGCGATCGCAACTGGCCGAGGTTACACGGCTTCATGGGCGTCGAGTTGGAACGCGCGCCCGATGTTCTCGTGCCTCGTGTCGCCTTGGCCCGGAAGCTCGGTGGACGGGACTTTGGTGGCGGGAGCCGGGCTTGAGCGTCATTCGCGCCTTGCAAGGCGCCGATCTCCCGGCAGTTGCGAACATGTTTCAGCGCGTGCTGTTGAAGGAGAGGACCGAAGCGCCGGCCTCTCTCGTGGAATACATGAAACGGTTTTATCTGGATGCGCCCGGTTGCGCAGACAACCTCCGGTCGCTTGTCCATGTCAACGACGCCGGTCGCGTCTCCGGATTTGTCGGCGTCCACGTCCTGCCGATGACGTTCAACGGCCGACAACTACGCGCGGCCATCTGTAGCTCGCTCATGGTCGAGGACCATGAGCACGACCCGCTGGCCGGCGCCCGTTTGCTGAAAGCTTACCTGGATGGTCCGCAGGACATCTCCTTCAGCGAGACGGCCAACGATATTTCCGTGAAATTGTGGACCCGGCTGCGCGGCGTGGTCCTGCCGCAATACAGCCTTGACTGGGTCCGCGTGATGCGCCCCGCGGCCTTCATGCTCAGCCTTTCCGCCAATCGCATGGCGCTTGCGCGAATGCTCAATCCGCTGGCGCGTACAGTCGACCGATTTTACTGCAGAAGGATGACGTCCAGCGAACGACGTTGGTCGGGTGTGGCGGTGGACGGGGCAGGCCACGGAGCATTTCGTACATCCGAAATCGACAGCCACGCATTTGCCAAGCTCATCGAACCGTTTACCGCTCAATTCGCCCTGCGCCCGGAATGGACGGAAGACCAACTCGACCACATCCTGACCGATGCCGCACAAAAGCCGGATCTGGGCGAGCTTGTGTACGTTTGCGTGACATCGCCAGTCGGCACCAATGTCGGCGCTTTCGCCTACTACGCACGAAAGTATGAAATTGGTCGCGTGCTGCAGATCTTCGCCCTCCCCGGCCAGGCGGGCTCGGTGATTGACTGCCTGATCGATCACGCCGCCGCGCGCGGCGTCAGCGGCCTGCGCGGACGTATTCAACCTGCACTTCTGGAGGCGATGCTTGGACGACGCATCGCTTTCCTGACCGTTGCCTCAACCGTGGTACATTCACGTGATCCAGAGCTTCTGGACGCGATGAAGAACTCGCAAGTCTTCCTGAATGGGCTCGCGGGCGAGCAGTGGAGCCGGCTGATCGGCAGCCGTTTCAGCTGAGGCGGGATGCTTTCAAGTTGAACCGAGCATCCCGCTCTATCTATTTATTTTAGGCGCGTTTCCACTTGGCTGCAAAATGCTTGGGTCAAAACCCAATCACTCTGAACGACCGAGTTCGACCCTTTGCCGTCATCCAGTTGGGAGCGTCGCATGACGCGATCTGACCCTTGTCCGACATTCGGGCTCTCATGCAGCAAGGTACACAGACCCGAAAAGCTGTCTTTCAGGGGCGGCGGCAATGGCATCAACCTGCGACCTGCTGTAAGCTTGGAAAGCGGGTAACAATCCGCGAAGGATTGGGGGATGGAACGTCATCTCGCAGCCGTCCTGATTGCCGATGTCGTCGGCTATGGCCGCTTGAGCCAGATCGACGACGAGGGTACGCGTGCGCTTTTCCGAACCGACCTGAACGAAGTATTCGAGCCAAGGATCGCTGCGCACCATGGTCGACTGGTGAAAACCATGGGAGATGGGATGCTGGTCGAGTTCCACAGTGTGGTCGACGCCCTACGCTGCGCGGTCGAAATCCAGCAACAGAAGGCGGAGGTGAACGTTCTCACGCAGCCAGAACGGCGGCTTGATTTCCGCATCGGCATCAATCTGGGCGATGTTATCGTTGAGGGTGACGACATCCACGGCGATGCGGTGAACATCGCCGATCGGCTGCAAGGGCTGGCGGAACCTGGAGGAATCGCGATTTCCGCCACCGCCTGCGACCATGTGAGGGGAAAGGTGCCGATCGGCTTTGCTTCACTCGGCGAGCAGAAAATGAAAAGTATCGCCGAACCGGTTCGCGTGTACCGTGTCTTGATCGACCCCGCTACTGCGGGCAAGATCGTCGGTGCCAAACCAGGCCTTTCTGCCGGCGACGACAGTAAGCCGCCGGTAATTGCGGTTTTGCCGTTCGAAAACCTGAGCGCCGACGACGGCTGGACGCGGCTGGCAGACGGCCTGTCGGCCGACATGATCGGCGACCTAGCGCGCTATCCCGACCTTGCGGTCATTTCGCGCCAGACCATGCAGTCCTATCGGGGACGGGCGAGCGATACACGCTCGGTTGGACGGGAACTGAACGCCGATTACCTGCTGGAAGGCACCCTCCAGGCGATCGGACAGCGTGTCCGCGTCGCGGTGCAGCTGGTCGACACCCGGACCGGAGCCAACCTTTGGTCGGCGCGGTTCGACGAGTCGACCGATGATTTTTTTCTCATGCAGGACAGCATCACACAGAACGTCATCAATGCCCTGGCAGGCACTTTCGGCAAGCTCGCCAATCTCGGGCGTGAGGTGGCTCGGCGGAAGCCTCCCTCGAGCCTGGGTGCTTACGACTGCTATCTACTCGGGGTGGAACTGCACGACAGATTCACGACCGATGCGAGGGCAGAAGCCATGCGCATGCTGTCCCGCGCCGTGGAACTCGACCCCGGCTTCGCGCGGGCCTGGATGACGTTGGGATTGGCACATGCGGTCGATGCCTTCAATGCCTTCACGCCAGATTCAGCCGCTTCGGTCGAGCGCTGGCGAGAATGCGTGGAAAAGGCTCTGGCGCTCGACCCTGCCGATCCGATGACGCGCCTTTACATGGGCGCTCTCCGCGCCATTGACGGCGATATCAGCGGGGCCGCAGAGGAATACGACCGGGCGCTGGCCCTGGCACCCAATGACGCCGATGTGCTGTCGATGCTTGCCTCAAGCCGAGCTCTCGTGTGTGGAAATCCGGAAGAAGGCTGTGCTCTTGCCGAACGGGCGCTTCGCCTCAATCCGCAGGCTCCGAGTTGGTATTACGCGCAGCTCGCCCGGGCGCGGTTCGTCGCCGGTCGCTATGCCGACAGTCTGTCGTCGCTGTGCCAAAGTCCGCCGGATATTCCCGTCACTCTGATGTTCCGTGCCCTGTGTCACGCGCTGCTCGAAGAGCCGGCGCAGGCCCAGTCGATCGCCAGGCGGATTGCCGTCGAGTTTCCAAGGTTCACCGTCGAGAACTTCATCCGAACCTATCCCGTCACCAATCCTCTGGCCCTCGCTGCGATTAAGGAAGGGGCTCGTCGCGCAGGTATAGCGTAGAGCCGAAAACGGTGCCTAGAGCGGTTCCCTGATTTGACGGAATCGAAGGGGATTCCGGATCAGTCGGTTTTGTGATTCAAGATGCTGGCTGGAGTGGAGGCCAGCATCGGAT